>SLSR01000180.1 GCA_007130365.1 Lentisphaeria bacterium | reverse complement strand
GCCCGCCGCCAATGGCGGCCGGCCCGTCTCTCGATCGGGAGAGAAAGACTGTTCGTCTGTCTCTCAGGTATCAGTGTTTGGGGGCACCGATACACATTGCACTGTTCGATTGCCAAAGAGCCCGCCAAAACCCCGGAAGACCGGGGCGGCGACACCGCCGGAAAGCGGCGCGAGTACTTAACATAGCCGCGCAAAACCGCCGCGCAAGTCGAAATCCAAACAAATTCAAAACATTCTCCGAACCTCGACCGAACGGCTTTTTCGTCGGCGCAAGTCTTAACATAGCACCCAAGACCCGCAGTACAAGCCCGACCTGATGATTTTCTCGAAATTCTTTCCCCCATCCTCGACCGCGGCTCGAAAGGCGAAGAGGAAAGGCCTTTCCGGCGCGAGGGGGCATTGAACTGAATTTCCCGGCAATCGATGTATATTCACAAGCACCCATCACAGAATGCGGCGAGCGCATCGAGGGCAATGGAAATGGCAATGGACGAGACCTGCCGAACGAAAGGCGAAAGGGGCTGCTACCTGCTGCTCCTGCGCCTGCCGGCCGGGCAGAGCCTGGAATTCGGCGGCCGCTGCCGCGCCTTCGCGGCCGGCTACTATGCCTATTGCGGCAGTGCCCAGGGCGGCTTGCGCGGACGCCTGGCCCGCCACCTGCGAAGTTCGCGCCGGCCGCACTGGCATATCGACAGCCTGCTGGCCAAGTCCACTGTCGTCGATCTGCAAGCATGGTTCGACCGGAACCGGCAAGCCGAGTGCAGCCGGGCGCGAGATGTCGAGAACTGGCCGGGCGCCGAATCAGTCGAGGGCTTCGGCGCCGGCGACTGCGCCTGCCGCAGCCACCTGACCTATTTCCGCGAGCGCCCGCTGTCCTCTCTGCGCGCCCCGGCCATGCTGTCGCACCTTGCCCCGACCTACGGCTTCCTCAACCAGCGCTACCATAGGCAAATGATGTGGGAGCGCGATCCATTCCAAACCCTGATCGGATGCATCCTCTCGCTGCGCACCCAGGATCCGGTCACCGAAAAGGCGATGAAGCGCCTGTTCGAGAAATATTCCGAGCCGGCCGGACTGCTGGCGGCTCCGATTCCCGAAGTCGCGAAGCTGATCTACCCGGTCGGCATGTACAATCAGAAGGCGCGAACCATTAACCGCATCGCGGGGTTGATCCTCGAACGCTTCGCCGGCCAGACCCCATGCGAGATCGACGACCTGCTTGAGCTGCCGGGAGTCGGCCGCAAGACGGCCAACCTGGTCCGCTCCTTCGCCTTTGGCCTGGATGCGATCTGCGTCGACACCCATGTCCACCGGATATGCAACCGCTGGGGTCTGGTGCGAACCGCGACCCCCGAACAGAGCGAGACCGAGCTGCGCCGCATCCTGCCCCGCCAATACTGGATCGAGACCAACCACCTGCTGGTTCAGCACGGCCAGAGCCTGTGTCGGCCACTGCGCCCGAAATGTCCGCCGTGCGGACTCCGCGAGTATTGTCAATACGCCGATCTGCAACGCGAAGAAGCCCTCAGGAGAGAGATTCCCGAGGCGCCGCCCCACCCCAGCCTGAAATTCCCGGAGATCACCCGGCCGCGGTCGGTCGCCCGCAAACCATGAAGCCGCCGCCGGCGCTGCACCATATACATTCACCACCTGAAACCGCCAAGCATTTAACAGAAAGGCCTACGGCAATGATCGAGCATCTATTTAGCGAACATCTGGAATCTGCTCTCTGCGCTTCATGGACGATCCGAACCGGAGCTCTGGCTCTCTCTCTGGTCTATCAGCCGGGCGGCACGGGTTCTTATCTATCTCTGGATATCGCAGAATATATTCCTGCTCATTGCCGACAGAATACCTTCCCGCTTTAGATTGCTCAGCCGTACCACGTAGGTGGTTTGATCTTCGCCGACACCGATAGCCGCCGGCTTCAGTTCATAAGAAAAGCCATACCTTAACATGCTTAGCGCAAATCGTCAAGCACAACAATATTCGCCCTAAGAGAATTCCTCAGCACAATCCAAAATATTAAGTATTTGATTATCAGAAAGTTAACCTACGCAGACCCCGGGAAAACTCTGACCCCGATATGAGAATGCCTTAAGGCGACGATGCGCAATCTACGGTCATTCGGAAGCCTCAAGCCTGGCGGGCGCCTGATAGGTCTGCCGAACGATTTCCGAACGGCGGCGCCAGGACAGCCAAAGCGCCCCCTCCTCCAGGTTGAAGACCGGCTCCCGGATCTGACGTCGCTCGACAAACTTTGGGGTTGCGGCCGAGCCTTCGCCCTGCTCATCGGGAAAGCGCCGGATCGTCGCGGCAAAATCGGCCAGAGACTTTTCGGCGGCACCGCCGCGATCGCGGGCCGCGTAGTAGGCGACAAAGCTGACCGGCGAATCGGAATAGAACACCAGCTTGGCCAGATGATCGGCGGTGACCACCGTGCGCCCCCAGATTTGCGATCGGGGCCAGGCAATATGGTCGTAGGCATGGAAAACGACTTCCGTGCAGATCAACTGATCGGGAGCCATGACATTGAAGCTGAAGTCGTAGCTTCTGCCGTTCAGGGAAAACAGCCGACGGTAGACTTCGGCCATCTTCCCGGGATCGCCGTCGGCAAATTCATCCACCCGCAGCACCGTCACCTCGTCAAGGTCGAAAAAGTCCTGGTTCTCGGAAAAATTGGCGCCAGCCGCCTGCACTTCGAAAACCTGCCTGCCGTTTTCAATATACTCGTGAAAAACCGCCAGCTCCGGCCGCTCCCACAGTCCCAGTTCCATCAATTGCCCGCGATCGCCAAGCCAGACCGCGACATGCGTCCAGTAGCCGGGAATGGTATAGTTGGTCAGGCTGCAATTGCGTTTCCGCAAAAGCAAATCCAAAGGGCGCAGGCGTTCCCTGACCTCCCGGCGAAACCCTTCGTCGCCATGGGTATGGCCGCGGCGCCAGCGCACCCTGGCGGTCTGTCTGCCGATCCCGCGATTGACCTGGCGGCCGAACCAGCCAAGCCAGCCATATACCCGGTCGTCCCACCGTCGCGCCCGCCGATAGACCGACTTCAGCCCCCGCCCCTCGGCCATGGCCTGACGGGAGCGGGATCGCGACAGACGATCGGATAGCCATTGGCAGACTTCTCCCGCGGCAGGCTCGAGCCGGTCGGAAGAAGGATTTCCCTCGACAAGAAAAGACTTGAATGCGGCTTCCAGGCCACGCCTGCGGGCGCGGCGGTTTATCCTTCGATCCAGCTCGAAGAAAAGATCAACCCGCTTGGCCTGCAAGCGGGACTGCCGCAGCAGCGGATGCCGCAGTTGGCGTCTGGCCAGAAACAAATCGCGCACTTCCAGAAAGTCCTCGCCGACCGTCACCTGACCGGCCAGCCAAAGCCAGCCGCACGGATGACCGCTTGCCATGTCTGATCTTGTCGGGTCAACCGCCTCCAGGGTGTCCAAGGCCTGCATTGCGGCATTGGCGAAGTCGGAAATCGTCTCGGCCATCAAGCGCAAGTGAATTCCGGACAACTGTCCGCCCCGATCCAAGTGGCGGTTCAGAAACAGACCCAGCTCGACCGCCCGTTGCTGTTCGCCGCGATATGCGGCCAGGGCCGCCACCGTCGAAGCCAGCCGCGCGTCGATTGCAGACGAT
>SLSR01000280.1 GCA_007130365.1 Lentisphaeria bacterium | reverse complement strand
CTCGAAAAGAAAATTCCGGTCAGCGACCGGCGTTGGCATGTAGAGGAAGACCACGTCGCGTACGGATCAGAACGTGCGCTGTGCCCCTCTGGATGGCCTGAAACCCGAAACCCGAAACCTGTCACGAGCAATGCATCATTTCTGAATGTGAATTGAAACAAGCTACCCACTCAAACTGAAAAGGAACCAACAATCAAAGTGACGGTTATCGCAAAACACATAATTCTTTCAAAATAGATTACTTATTGAGTCAAGTGGTCAGACAGGCCGGTGGCTTGACACCGTTTTTGTATATTTTCCGGCTCACATATCACAAAGCGGCGAGAGCCCGCCGCACTCCAAAAGATGCTTCGCATCGACCATTGCAAAGGCGGCTGCGGCAAAGCAATCTATGGAAACCTTGGCTGGTCAACAATTTTGTGATATCTGATAGAATCTGGGAGTGTTCCCATGGTTGCGTTTAGGCAGACGATCGGCGGCAAGGCTCTGATCGGCAATCTTTGGCGGGACAATCCGGTGTTTCGCCAGGTGCTCGGAGTCTGCTCGACCCTGGCGGTAACCAACCTGATGAAGAACACGGTCTTGATGTGCCTTGGCCTGCTGTTCACGGTGGCCTTTTCCAATTTGACGGTTTCCCTGCTGCGCAACCATATTCCGCGGCAAGTCCGGATGATGGTGCAGGTCTTGATCATCGCCTCGTATGTCATTGTGGTGGACATTGCTTTGCGCGCCTATTTCCCGGATGTACACGGCCTGATCGGCCCCTATGTCGGGCTGATCATTACCAACTGCATCATCATGGGGCGCTGCGAGGCCTTCGCCAGTCAGAATCCGCCCTGGGCCTCGTTTCTCGACGGGGTTGGGGCCGGGGTTGGCTACAGCCTGGTTTTGATCCTGATCGCCCTGGTGCGGGAGCCTCTGGGCTTCGGCACGCTGTTCGGAATGGATTTGCCGGGAGTCGATCTCTGGTGGCATCAGTGGACGATCATGGTAATGCCGCCCGGCGCCTTTTTCATGCTGGCTCTGGTCGCCTGGATCGGCGTCGCCACCAGCCGGAGCGACAATGACAATCGGGAAGGGGAAGCCAAATGAACCACCTGCCGATCTCCCTGTTCCTGGCCAATATCGAGGGTGCGCCGGGGGCTTCCGGCTTTTTCGCGCAATTGCTGGTCATCTTTCTGGCGGCCGCCTTTACCGACAACATCCTGCTCACCCGCTTTCTCGGCATGTGCTCTTTTCTCGCCATCTCCCGGCACATGGCCACCAGCTTCGGGCTTGGTCTGGCGGTGGTCTTCGTGACCACCTGCACGGCCGCCATCAATTATCTTGTCCATACCTACCTGACCAAGCCCTTCGGGCTGGAGTTTCTCGAGTACATCATCTTCATCGTGGTGATCGCCGCCTTTGTCCAGTTGGTCGAGATGATCATCGAGCGCTACTCGCCGCCGCTCTACTATACTTTGGGCATCTTTCTGCCTTTGATCACGGTCAATTGCGCGATTCTCGGGGTCTCCCTGTTCATGCTGACCCGCGAGGGCTACGGCTTCGCGCAGTCGCTGGTCTTCGGCGCCGGCAGCGGCCTGGGCTGGCTGGTGGCGATCGTGCTGATGGCCGGGATTCGCGAGCGGATTCGGGAGGACAAGGTGCCGGTCGGCCTGCGCGGCGCCGGCATCACCCTGATTGTCACCGGAATTCTCGCCATGGGCTTTGTCGGGTTCAGCGCGATGATCAGCTTCTGACGCGAAGCGTCTTTGGAGTGCGGTGACCTGGCACCGCTTTGGTATAGCTTCTATCCGAAAGCGGCGAGAACTCGCCGCACTCCGAAAGAGCCTGCGGCTCGGTGTGCTGCCGCCGAACAACCGAGGCACCCGCGCCCGCTTCGGGGCGCCACCGCATTCCTTAGCCTTTACCCGCGGGCTCGCGCCTGCCTGCGCCGCGTGCCTTGGCGCGGCAGGCAGATCCGGGGCTATTCAACCCGGGCGGTTCCCGACCGACGGCCGCCTCAGGCGGGCTGAAGTGCGGGGGCGCTGGCAATTCTCTGTTTATCCGCTATATTAACATTACCCGTCGGGATTGAAGCAAGCAGCCTATTCCTGAATTCGCGACATAATCGGCGCATGGCCACAGGCTGGCTCAAGTCTTCGCGCATCAGGATCTTCGTTTGCCTTTTCCTTCCTCATTTTCTCTTTTCAACTTGCACGCAACGCACGGGGGTGATCATGATAGCCTATACGGAAGAACAGCAGAGCATGGCGACCAGCATTGACGCCGATGTCGAACGCAGGCATTGGTTCGACTGGCGCTGGCACATCAAGCACACGATTCGCGACATCGCCACCTTCGAGCGGTTGCTCGGGGTCGAGTTCGAGCCGGAGGAGCGCCGCGATCTGGAGGAGACGGCGGCGCGCTTCCCGCTTTCAATCACCCCCTACTACCTGTCCCTGATCGACCGCGAGAACTTCCGTCAGGATCCGGTCTACAAGCAGGCGTTTCCGGTTTCCCAGGAGTTGCAGGTCGAGCCCCACGACATGGCCGATCCTCTGCACGAGGATCAGGATTCGCCGGTTCCCGGGATCACCCATCGCTATCCCGACCGGGTGCTCTTTCATGTCGCCAACGTCTGTTCGATGTACTGTCGGCACTGCACGCGCAAACGCAAGGTCGGCGACATCGACAGCATCCCCGACCGAACCATCATGCAGGCCGGCATCGACTATATTCGCGAGACCGAGCGGGTGCGTGATGTCCTGCTTTCGGGCGGCGATCCGCTGATGCTGTCGGACGACATGCTCGACTGGCTGCTCACCGAGCTGCGGGCGATCCCGCATGTCGAGGTGATCAGAATCGGCAGCCGGATGCCGGTGGTGCTGCCCTACCGCATCACTCCCGAGCTGACCGCCATGCTTTCCCGTCATCATCCTCTGTGGCTGAACACGCACTTCAATCATCCGGTCGAGTTTTCTCCGGCTTCCCGGCAGGCGTTGCGTCGCCTGGCCGACGCCGGCATTCCCCTGGGCAATCAGTCGGTGCTGCTGGCCGAGGTCAACGACTGTCCGCGGATCATGACTTCACTGGTTCACAAGCTGGTGGCCAGCCGGGTCCGCCCCTACTACCTGTACCAGTGCGACCTTTCCGAGGGACTGACCCACTTTCGCACGCCGGTCGGCAAGGGGATCGAGATCATCGAAAACCTGATCGGCCATACCAGCGGGTTCGCGGTGCCGACCTATGTGATCGACGCGCCGGGCGGCGGCGGCAAGATCCCAATCATGCCCAACTATCTGATTTCGTGGTCCGCCAACAAGGTGGTTCTGCGCAACTACGAAGGGGTTATCTGCACCTATCGGGAACCGGACGACTATCCGAGCCGATTCTGCGACCGCAAGTGCGCCACCTGCAATCTGCAACTGGATACCGGCGATTCCTACGAGCACGATCCGCTCGGCATCTCCAAGCTGCTGGCCGACTACGACGAGACCTTCTCCCTGGTGCCCCAGGACAACGAGCGGCTCGAGCGTCGGGAAGACGAGGAGTAGCGGCATGCCGGATCGCATAGTCGAAATTGAAGGTGGCCGCTTGCAGCACGGGCGCGAAAACGACCGGGTCTATATCATGAGCCTGGAGCCGGAGCGGGCGGCGGCGGTGGTCGAGGCGGCCGAGGCTCTGGCGCAAGAGCATGGCTACAGTAAGATTTTCGCCAAGGTTTCGGCTTGCTGCCGCGATTTCCTGCGGGCTCGCGACTATCTTGAGGAGGCCTCGATCCCCAGTCTCGGGCAGGGGGCGGAAAAGATTGGCGAGGTCGTCTTCATGAGTCGTTTCCTCAACGACCGGCGCGCCTGCGACCACGACCGCGAGGAGCGTCTGCGCATTCTCCACCTGGCCGAGGAAAAGGCGGCGGCATCCCGGGAACAGGACGGCGCGGACAAGCTGCCGGAAGGTTTTGTCTGGCGGGTCTGCGACAAGTCCGCCTGTGGCGCCATGGCCGGGCTTTACCGCCGGGTTTTCGCCTCCTATCCCTTTCCCATTCACGATCCGCAATACCTGGCCGAAACCATGGATACGCATGTGATCTATTTTGGGGTCTGGGAATCCGCCGGCGGCCGCCTGGCGGCACTGTCGTCGGCCGAGACCGACCGCGCCAAGGGAATGGTCGAGATGACCGATTTTGCCACCGATCCGGAATATCGCGGCCAGGGCTTCGGGGTTTTTCTGCTGCGCCGCATGGAGGAGTCGATGCGCGAGCACAAGTTGCCGGTCGCCTACACCATTGCCCGGGCGATTTCGCCGGGCATGAACATTGTGTTCGCCAAGCTGGGCTATCGATATGGCGGCACTCTGATCAACAACACCGACATCTGCGGCCGCCTGGAAAGCATGAACATCTGGCACAAGCATCTGGCCTGACTATTCATGTGAATTCGGCCATGGGTTTTCATGGGTTTCGGGAATTCATTGACCGGATGACCAAATGGGTGGATGACTGAATGGGTATATCCCGACCGCACGGTTGTAAGCATCAAGCCATCGGGTCATCCCGTCAAAGTGGTCAGGCGGCAAGCTTGGCTCGTGAATTGTTCAATTTAACTCAGGTTGTGCCGTAAATGCAAGAAGCTTCGCCCGCCATCTTCCTGGTGCAGCCGGTGGTCGAGTCGGCCTTGCGGACCCGGCGCAATGTCTCGCGCCTGTTCAGTCTGATGCCGCCCCTGGGACTGGTCGGGATCGCGGCCTACCTGAAAGAGCGGGGAATCGAGTCGCGAGTCTTCGACTTCAACGCCGATCCCGATGCTTTGCCTGAATTGCTCGAGCTGCTGGCTCGGGAAAAGCCGCGCTGGCTCGGACTGGGCGGCGCCACCTCCACCTTCAACGGCGGCCTGCGCATCGCCCGCGCCGCCAAACAGCGCCTGCCCGGTTTGCAAGTGGTCTTTGGCGGTCCCCATGTCTCGGCCTTGCGCGAGGAAATACTGCAACGCTTTCCGGAGATCGACGTCCTGGTCGTGGGCGAGGGCGAGGAGACGATTTGCCGCCTGCTCGAATCGGGCTTGGCGAAGGCCGCCGAGATTCCCGGCCTGGTCTTTCGCGAGGCGAACGGCGAACCCCGCTTCACCGGCTATCCCGAACTGCTCCCGGATCTGGATCGTCTGCCGTTTCCGGCCTATGACAAACTGCGCGGCTTCCCCGAACGCTATCGGCTGCCTCTGTTCAGCTATCCCCGGCCGCCGGGGGCCAGCATTGTCTCCAGTCGCGGCTGCCCCTACGCTTGCAGCTACTGCGACCGCTCGGTGTTCCGCCGCACCTTCCGCTACAACAGCGCTGATTATCTCTATCGCCACATGCTTTTCCTCCATGAGCGATATGGCATCCGGCATTTCGCCTTCTACGACGATCAGTTCACCTTCAACCGGGAGCGCGTCGTGGCGCTTTGTGAAAAGCTGGTGGCCGACCGTTTGCCGATCACCTTCAGTTGCGCGGTGCGGGCCGAGCATGTGGACGACGAGCTTATGCGCCTGATGCGGAAGGCGGGCTGCTGGACCATGAGTTTGGGGATTGAAACCGGCGATCCGCAACTGCTGGCGCGACATCGTTCGAACAGCGACATCGCGATGCTGGCCGACCAGATTCACCGCATCAGGCGGGCCGACATCCAGGTCAAGGGCTTGCTGATGCTCGGGCTGCCGGGCGAGACCGAGCAGAGTATCGAGCGCAGCCGCAAGTATGTGTTTTCCCTGCCGATCGACGAGTTCAGCCTGGCCAAGTTCACCCCGTTCCCCGGCGCCCCCCTGTATTCCGAAGCCCGCCGTCTGGGCGAGTTCGACGAGGACTGGGACAGGATGGATTGCATGTCATTCCAGTTCGTGCCGGAGGGGCTGACTCGCGAGGGTCTGCAAAAGCTGTTCGACCGGTTTTACCGGATGCATTTCCGGCGGCCCAGGGTATGGGCGCACTACCTGCGCATGGTCTGGCGGTCGCCGGACAGTTGGCGGCGCTTCTTCCGGCATGGCCGGGAATTTCTTTGCTTCGCCTGGCGGGGCAGTCGCGACTGAGGCGGGGACTGGCGCCGGTTGCAATCGGGTTGGCAATGATTACCTTGTCTGCACTGTCGTGAAGCGGCGGGGCTCTGTAGCTTTGCCGTCGCCCGCTCGCTTCGGGAACATTTGGCCGCGCCCGGTGGCGGGAAAACATTCACTTGCTCACAAGACAACCATACATGGAGGAATGTGATAGGCATGGGGTCTGGCGAACTCAAAAGAATCCTCCTGTTTACCGAGCATTTCCGCGCTTCGGTCGGCGGCGCCGAGAAGGATGCGGTGGATTTGGCGCAAGCCCTGCTCGGACGCGGCTATGAAGTGCATGTGGTGGCCGAGTCCGGCGACGAAGATCTTGGGCCGACGCTTCATCGCGGCCTCGCCTCCGGCGCCGAAACGGCGGCGCGGCTGGCTCCCGATCTGAGCCTGGACTGGGGATTCTACCATTGCGCCGACGCGCACCGGGCGATCGGCGGTCTGCACGAAGCCTTCCTGCGCTATAAGCTGCGCGGACTTTCCGGTCTGGGCGCCCGCACTCGCGACTGGCTGGCGCGCCGCGGCAAGCACGCGGCCATCGTGCGGCGGCAGCGGGCGATTGTCGAGGCCGATGTCGGGTCTTGCTTCCTGCCGCTCTCCCGATTTGTCGCCGGCCAGTTGGTCGCGGCCGGGATCCCGGAAAGCTCGATCCGGGTTCTCTATAACGCGGTGGATACGCGCCGCTTCGACCCGGCCCGGATCGCGGGTCTGCGCCAGAGCGCCCGCCGGGAGTGGGGATTGGCCGAAGACGATGTGGTCTTCCTCTTTGTCGCCCACAATCTGCAACTCAAGAATCTGCGGCTTTTGCGCGCGGTTTTCGCCTCCTTCGAGCATTCCCCCTCGAATCTCCGCCTGCTGGTGGTCGGCAAGCGCCGCCCCGAATGGCGGGCGCCGTGGCTGGTCTACGCCGGCGAACAGGCGCAGATCGAACGCTGCTATGCGGCGGCCGACGCCCTGCTGCACCCCTCCTGGTACGATTCCTTCGGCAACGTGATTGTCGAGGCCATGAGCTGCGGACTCGCGGTGGCGGTCAGCGACTGCTGCGGCGCCGCCGAGCTGATCGCGGACGGCAGGGACGGGCGCGTGCTGCCGGTCGACGGCCCGCCGGAACAAGTCTTCGCCGATTGGCGCCAGACCGTCGGGCGGCTGGCTCGCGATGTTGAATTCCGCCAGGCCTGCGGCTTCAATGCCCGCGCCACCGCCCTCCGGCACGATGTCCGGGACTACTGCCGGCAGTTCGAGGAAAGCCTGCAAGCCTGCTATCGGAACAAGCGGCGGAGCCTGGCATGAAGCCTTTGGTGGCAATCAGGAATCTTTCGCTGACGGTTGGCGGAAACCGCATACTCGACCGGGTGTCGCTGAGTCTGGCGGCCGGCGAGTATGTCTCGATTGTCGGGCAGAACGGAGCCGGCAAGTCGACCCTGATCAAGTGTCTGGCCGGAATCTGCGCCGACTGGCGGGGCGATATCGAGATCGACGGCGTCCCTTTGCGCAGTCTGTCGCAGCGCCGCCGCGGCCGCCTGCTCAGCTATGTGCCGCAGGCCGACGCCCGAGTTCTGCCCTTTACCGTCGAGGAATTCGTCACCATGGGGCGCTACCCCTATCTCTCCCCGTTCACCACGGTCAGCCCGGAGGATCGGGCGGCGGTCGAGCGGGCGCTGCGGATGACCGAGGTCGAACAGTTTCGCGCCCGCTGGCTGGGCACGCTCAGCGGCGGCGAGCGGCAGAAGGTGTTTATCGCGGCCGCCGTGGCCCAGGGCGCCCGCATCGTTCTGCTCGACGAACCGACCACCTTTCTCGACTATCGCCACCAGCACGAGATCCTGGCCTTGCTCGGCTCTCTCAATCGCGAGTCCGGAACCACCGTTCTCGCGGTCTATCACGACCTGAATAGCGCGGTTGCCTGGAGTCATCGGATTGTCGGGCTGAAAAACGGTCGCCTGGCCTTTTCCGGAACCGCCGCGGACGCCCTTGATCCGGCGGTTCTGCGAAACCTTTTCGAGGTTGACTTTTCCTTTGTCGAGGGGCCGGAAGGCATCGGACGACTGGCTCTGGCGGCGGCGGGGAGGGCGGCGCCATGAGAGCCGACCGTCTGCGTCGCCGCCGCGCCTTTCGCCTAAGCACCCTGTTTGCCCTGACCCTGGTGGTGCTGATTCTGGCGCCGATGGTCGGGGAGCGTTTCATTTCCCCCGTCATGCTCTGGCGCCCCGAATTCGCGGGCGAGGCCGACATCTTCTGGCGTCTGCGGGTGCCGCGGGTTGTCCTGGCCTTTCTGGCCGGCGCCGGACTGGCCTTGAGCGGGCTCTCGTTCCAGGCCATGTTCCGCAATCCCCTGGCCACTCCGTTCACCCTGGGGGTGGCCAGCGGCGCCTCGCTCGGCACCGCTCTGTACATTCGCTTCGGGGTCGCGGTCTCGCTGCTCGGGGTCTCCGGTCTGTCGCTGGCCGCCTTTGTCGGGGCGCTGGCCACCATGCTGCTGGTCTATGGCATCACGCGCATGCGCGGCGGCTTCTCAAGCGCCACCCTGCTGCTGGCCGGCGTCGCGATTTCGTTCTTCTTCTCCAGCCTGATCCTGTTCACGCAGTTCATCTTCGAGGCCCAGCATTCCTTCCGGATGATGCGCTGGATGATGGGGTCGCTGGAGGTCGTGGGCTGGCGGCCGGTGTTCAATCTGCTGATCTTCGTCGCGGTCGGGGCGGCCGTCCTCTCCGCCCTGACCCATGAATTGAACCTGATGCTGACCGGCGAGGACTTGGCGACCAGCCGCGGGGTCGATGTCAGGCGGGTCAAGCGGCGGGTCTTCTTCGCCGCCTCGCTGATGGTCGGAGGTGTGGTGGCGTTCTGCGGGCCGATCGGATTTGTCGGCATGATGGCACCCCATATCTGTCGGCTGCTGATCGGCTCCGACCATCGCTGGCTGGCGCCGGCCACGGTTCTCTTCGGCGGCCTTTTCCTGGTGGTTTGCGACGCGATCTCCCGAACCGTCCTGACCAGTTCGATTCTGCCGGTCGGCATCATCACCGCCCTGCTCGGCGGCCCCTTCTTTCTCTGGCTTTTGTTGCAGGATCGCGGCTTCACCCGATGAAGACAGAAAGACAGATCAACCTGCGAGCCCGAAATCTGCGCCGGGTCGCCTGGCTTGGCCTGCTGGTCAACCTGAGCCTGGCCGCGCTCAAGATCGCGGCCGGCTGGCTCGGCCGGAGTCGCGCCGTGCTGGCCGACGGCGTCCACAGTCTCTCCGACCTGGCCACCGACATCGGCGTTCTGTTTTGCGCCCACTACTGCACCGAGCCGGCCGACCGGGGACATCCCTACGGGCATGGCCGCATCGATGTGCTGGTCTCCCTGGCCATCGCCTTGCTGATGGCGCTGGCCGGAGTCGGACTTCTGGTCTCCTCGATTGACGACCTGCGATCCGGAACCCAGTCCCAGCCCGGCCTGATCGCCCTGCTGGCGGCCGCGATTTCCCTGGTCAGCAAGGAGATCCTCTTTCGCTGGACCCGGAAGGCCTCGCGCCGCCTGAAATCGCCGTCCCTGCAGGCCAACGCCGCCCATCACCGCTCCGACGCCTTCAGCTCGATCCCCGTCTTGATTGCGGTCGCGGTCGCCCGCCACTTCCCGAGCTGGCAGTTTCTCGACAGCGTCGGCGGCATGGCGGTCTCGGTTCTGGTCGGCAAGATGGCCTGGGACATCGGGCGCCGGGCGGTGCGCGACTTGAGCGACGCCTCCGCGCCTGCCGCGACCATTGCCGAAATCATCCGCCTGGCCACCGCGATCAAGGGGGTTTGCGAGGTGCATCGAGTGCGCACCCGCTGGTTGGGCGGCGGCTGGAGTGTCGATTTGCATGTCCTGGTCGACGGCGCGATCTCGGTGCGGGTCGGTCACGACATCGCCGATCTGGTCAAGCAGCGCCTGCTCGAATCCGGCTCCGACATCGCCGATGTCGTCGTCCACATCGAACCCGCCGCCCAAGGCGACGGGATGGCAGGATGACCCGACACGATTCCGGCACACCGGTTGTCGGGTCGCCGTTTGGAATGCAGGGATTGGCTTGCAATACTCCATTAACCGGATCATAGTATTTTACAATGAAAAAACAAATTCCAATCTTTCTGCCGTTTTCAATCGCAAAAAACCCAAGGTGAAACACATGAATACAACCCGACGAGTGAGTCTTTTGACCGGTATGACTCTCGGCACGGCCTTCCTGTCCAGCGGCGAGGAACCCGTCGAGTCAAGCCCCGTCCGCATCATATACACCCAGCACGCGCAAACTGAATGGAACGTCCGCCGCTGGAATCAGGGTCACACCGACACCCCGCTCAACGCGCACGGCGAAGCCATGGCGGAAGCCATGGCCAAGGCGCTGGCCAATGAGCGGATTGACGCCATCTACAGCAGCGATCTCCAGCGCGCCGTCATGACCGCCGCGCCGCTGGCCGAGGCCAAAGGCCTGGACATCATCCGCGAACCCCGTCTGCGGGAGCGGCGCTCGCGCAATCCCCGCCCCACCACGGACTATCCGGTTCTGGACTGGCCCATCGGAAACGAAACAATGGATGAACTCCGCCAGCGCATGCTGGCCGCCATGAACGAAATCGCCGAGCGCCACCCCGGACAGACGGTGCTGGTCGTCAGCCACGGCGCGGCTTCCAGGCAATTCTTCGATGCAATCACGTCGGGCGGCGCCGAACTAGGCGAAGGTGAACCCGCCATGTACGCCGGGCGCCAGACAGCCATCAATCGCTTGGAATTCCAAGGCGGCCAGTGGCGGATCATCTCACTCAACGATATCCGCCACCTCGACGAAATGAATCCGGACGACGAAGACCCCAATGCAGGATAATCGCTCTGCCGCAGGCTGAGCCACGGGTCTGTCCGGATATCACAAGTTGGGATAATCCAAATCGAAATCGGGATCGCCATCGGGATCGAATAGATATGGCGCTTGGACACGAGAAACTGGATGTCTATCGTCCTTTCGATAGGCTATGTTGCACCCCCTTGCGACAGGTGGGGGGGTCGAGTAGGCACGTCGAGTCCGCCGCCAGGCGGCTGGCACTTCGCTTTTTGCGCTGGTTTGCATACCGCATTCTCCCCTGCTATCTTACAACCAGTGCTCGTCCGACCAGTCTTGCGCTCCATTCGGGATTCTTTCCCTGGATGGCTGTACGGTCTTCCGACGAAGCACGATAGCGGGAGACGGCGGAATCTTTGCGACGGGCTTGCCGGATATGGCGCCCTTTACGCAAAAAACGCTCGTCTCCCGCGATCTTCCCGGCTGGCTTGCCGGAACGACCGTGCCGTACACTTTCCTTGTTTGTTTTCCCCTGCCTCTGCTCCGACGAGTTGAGTGATCCATTTTCGCAGAGGCAGGAAAACAAAGTGTGACAGTGAGGCAACATACAAGAACGCAAAGAATATATGCCACCTGACTTCGTCCTTCGGAACTACCTCGCAACATGCCAAAATGCCAGATAAAACCACTTATCCGCACTAATCCGGATATTTTATGGTGTCCCGCTGTTATCCGCGTCTAAATGCGGATCACGCGGACGGGAAAACAACGGCTTGCGGGTTGTTGCCCGCGGCGCCAATTCACAAACCGGATTCATTCGCTTCGCGATTATTAGTGTGGACAAGTGTGAATTAGCGGTTAATAATAATGTTTTTATAATGCCGAGTGTTTCTTCCCCGGGGTATCCGGCCCGCGCCGGGGGCGGGGCTTATGTGAAACACCGTATTTAATAGCCGTTTGTTTTTGAGGTTTAATCATGAAAAAGCATAAGTTCACCCTGATCAAGCGTCTCGTGGCCATCGCCATCATCGCGATCCTGGCGGCGCCGCCATTCCTCCTGCCTGCCGACGGACAAACCCGCCTGGACCCGGTGCTCGCCCCCTACGTGGAGCAGGTGGAGCAGGCGGTTGAAAATGGCCTGCGATTCCTTATGGATACGCAGAACGAAGACGGCTCCTTTCCCGGCAGGTACGGTCGCGCGCCCGGCGTGGTCGGACTGGCCGGCATGTCGTTTCTGGCGGCCGGCTACCTGCCGGATCACCCGGTCTATGGGCCGACCATCCTGCGCTGCCTCGAATTCCTCCTGCACTGCCAGCGCGACAACGGCTACATCACCGCCCGTCAAGGCAGCGACAAAGGCATGTACTCGCACGCCATCGCCACTCTTTTCATGTCAGAATTGTCCGGCATGATGGCTCCGGAACACCAGCGGAGGATCGACCAGGCGCTGCCAAAGGCTCTGGCGGTCATCATCCGCGCCCAGAACGTGGACAAGCCGGAGCAGCACCAGGGCGGCTGGCGCTATGACCCGACTTCCCGCGACAGCGATCTGTCGGTCAGCGGCTGGACACTGATGGCGCTGCGCTCGGCCCGCATCAACGGCGCTCGCATCCCCGCCGAAAACATCGAGCGCGGCGTCCAGTACATCCTTGGCCTGCAAGACCGAGAGGGGGATGCCAAAGGTGGCTTCCGCTATATGCGCGACCGCCGCGGGCGCATGGCCTACATGACCGTGCAGACCGGTCTCGCCGTGCTCTGCCTGCAACTGACCGGCCACCACGACAGCGAAGAGGTCGCGATGGGGCAGCGCTTCATGCTGGAAAGATACCTGAATTTGGCCGGCGACAACAACGAGCTGTACGGCCTCTACTACTATGCCCAGGCCTCCTTTCAAAGCGGCGGCGAACTGTGGGAGCGTTTCGCCGCCTGGATGTACCAACGCTACCTGCCGCGGCAGCGGGACAACGGCTCCTGGCCGCAGGAGCAGAACACCCCGGCCTACAGCACCAGCATGGTCCTGCTCTCTTTAACCGTCCCCTATCGGCAACTGCCGATCTATATCCGCGACGAAACCGTCGACGAATGAAAAAACCGCCCCGCAAACTTTATCGAAAGCTTTGTCGAACTCGCACTCGGAATCTCTACAAATACTCCGACGAGGTGTGCGACAAGGGGGAAGGCATTCACGCACACAACCGCAAAAAATGATAAAAAGTCAAAAAAACCACTAATATACACTAATCCAATGCGGAAGGATTAAGCTCTCCCGCTGGTCGAGTTTAATTCTCCCGCAGGTGTCATCCCTTCGGGAATTTTTATCTGCGTGAATCTGCGTGATCTGCGGTTGGTTATTTCTTCGTCTTTACTGTGGCCAACATTATTCCCTACGCTCGGGCGATGTTCAGGCGGATACTGCCGTTGGGCAGGTTGCGGCGGCGGACGGTCATGCCTTTGCGCCGCGCCTGCTTTTCAGGAACGCCGCAGGCACTTTCAACGGCCCGGATTACCTCATCGAGAGAACACCAGCCCTGCAATTTCCGCTGCTGAGTGCTCTCCCGCCGGACATTGACATTCTCTTTGATGTCATTCATCGCCCGCCGCATCCGGTCGACAAATCCCTCACTGCCGAGAACAGCCCGCGCCGCCGCTTCCTCCTCAGTATCCGCTATGACTCCGAGCAGGCCTGATTCAACGGAATGCCGGTAGTTTTTCCTCTTTTCCGAAAGACTTTCTCCTCAGCCAATATAGAAGAAGTTTTCATAAAAGCAAATCGGAGGACTGACCGGACTGACCCGCCTTCACACGATTTCCGTAGGCGGATCGAATGGCATCCTCCATGTGTGCCACTTCCTTAT
>SLSR01000274.1 GCA_007130365.1 Lentisphaeria bacterium | reverse complement strand
CCGGCGGCCAGGCCGGACATGCCGGCGCCGACAATGATCGCGTCGTATTTTTCCGCTGGCTTCATGATCGCAGTTGTCTGGCGGCCCAGGCGCCGAGGATTTCGCGTTTGATCTTGGCGTTGTGTCGGATATCGACCGGGAAGGCGCGGTGGAAGAGCAGATCGCGGATCTCGCCGGTCAGGGGCGAGGCGGCGGCCAGTTCCAGCAGTTGCGCCCGCAACCGGTCGCGGGCATCCTCGGTGTTCGGGAATTGTCCGGGCTCGGGTTCGATGATGACGGCCGGGCGCTGGTACCCGTCCCGGCCGGTCGGGACTCCGACCAGAGCGCTGCGGTAGACCGCCGGGTGCTGGTTGAAAATGGCTTCGCAGCAGATGGTGTACATTTCGCCCTGCGCGGTGCGCACCCGATGGCTCTTGCGGCCGCAGACCCAGAGTCGGCCTTGCGGATCGAGGTAGCCAAGGTCGCCCATGCGGTGGCGGATCGAGCCGTCCGGATCGTGGATCTTGGCCAGTTCGGTGGCCTGCGGCAGGCGAAAGTACTGCGGGGTCACAACCGGCCCCTTGACCACGATTTCGCCGGTCTTCCCGGCTTCAAGCTCGAGCGAGTCGCGCCACTTTGCGATCGGGTCGTCGGTGATTTCAATGATTCGCACCTCCAGGCAGTCGAGCGGCCGGCCGACGCAGACGCCGCGGCCGATCCGGGTTTGCTGCCAGGTTTCGTCGAGCACTTCGCGGCCGGTGATGTTGGCCACGGGCAGGGCTTCGGTGGCGCCGTACGGAGTATGGGTCAGGGCGTTCTCCCCGAGGATATGGTTGAGCAGGCGGTCGTGGATGTAGTCGGGGATCGGGGCGCCGGCCATCAGCACTTTCTTCAGGGTCGGGAACCGGATGCCGTGCTCGACGCAATGCGCGGTCACGGTGCGCCAGAGGGCGGGGCTGCCGAAGGAGTAGGTGACGGCGTGATTTTCGATCGCCTCGATGATCTTTCGCGGATCGACCTCGGCCGGCCGGGTCGGATTCATGTCGGGAATGACGGCGCAGGCGCCGAGGGCGGTGCTGAACAGGGCGAACAGGGGAAAGCAGGGCAGGTCGGTGTCCTCGGGCGTGATGCCGTAGACCCGCCGCATGATTTCGACCTGGGTGTCGAATATGCCATGGGTATAGACCACGCCTTTGGCGGGGCCGGTGCTGCCGGTGGTGAACAGGATGGCGGCGGTTTCGTCGGCTTCGGTCGGGACGGTCGGGAAGGAGCCGCGGTCGCGGCTGCGGCGCAGCAGGTCGTCGGTCGAGAAGCCGCCGGCCAGGCGGCTTCGGCCCAGCGTGACCGGAATCTTCACACTGCGGAACCAGGGGCGCAGCAGGCGCCGCAAAAAATGCGCCAGGGGAATGCCGATCATCGCCTGCGGCTCGACTTGTCGCACGCATCGGACAAAGCCCCTGATCCCCATCCCCGGATCGATCATCACCGGCACCGCGCCGAGCTTGAACAGGGCGAAGGCGAGAGCCGTGAAGTCGAGGTTCGGCCGCACCATCAGCAGAGTGCGCATGCCGCGCTCGATCCCGCAGTCCCGCAGGCCGTGCGCATATTGATCGGACAGGCTTTCCAGTTGTCGGAAGGTCAGGTGCGCGTAGGCCACCCGGCCGGCGCGGTCGCGGCCTTCCGGGAAAATCAGAGCCCGCCGGTGCGGGTGGTTTTTCGCCATGGCGCCAAGGCGGTCGCCAATGTTCAGCGGCCGGCTGGAATCTGGTTTGGATTCTGGCATTTCTTCATGATCCCTGTTTTTGTTGCCGGCACAATTTAGCCCTGATATCTCGTGAAGCCAGAACTGCGGATTCATCTGATCCATTGCCGGTTCGCCGGCGTCTGCATTGCATTGTCAAGGGTTTCGGGCAAATTATGAATTGGTCGGGCGAACAGGCAAATCCATAAGTCAGGGGGCAAGCATGCAACTTTCGGTGATCATGCCGGTATACAACGAGCAGGAGACGGTGGCCGAGGTCGTCGAGCGCGTCCGGAGCTGCGGCGTTTCCGATCTTGAAGTTCTGGTGGTCGACGACGGTTCGAGCGATCAGACCTGGCAGCGCCTGCAGCGCTTTGCCGAATCTCCCGACGTGCGGTTGCTGCGGCATCCGCGCAACCGGGGCAAGGGCGCGGTAATCCGGACTGCCCAGCCGCTGACCAGGGGCGAGGCGGTAGTGGTGCAGGATGGCGATCTCGAGTACGATCCGGCGGAATTGCCGAAACTGCTGGCGGCAATGCGTCGGTTCGAAACGGACGCCGTATTCGGCAGTCGCTTCTCCGGCAACATCATAGTGGTCGACAGTTTCTGGCACTATTACGGCAATCGTTTCCTGACCCTGGTTTCCAATCTGTTCACCAATCTGCATCTGTCCGATATGGAAACCTGCTACAAGATGATCCGCGGCGAGCTGTTTCGCGAGCTGCCCTTGCGCTGCGAGCGCTTCGGGATCGAGCCCGAATTGACCGCGAAGCTGGCCGCGCGCCAGGCTGTAATCTGCGAAGTCCCCATTTCCTATCGCGCCCGCCGCTTCGACCAGGGCAAGAAGATCGGCTGGCGCGACGGCTTCGCGGCGCTCTGGTACATCTTCAAGTACAATCTTTTGAGTCGGGCATCCCGCCGGAGACTGGCCAGGGGCAAGTGATTCAGGTTGCCGGCTGTCAGAAGGTCGGCTGTCCGGTCTTTCGAAAGTTCTCGACGGCGCGAAGGCAGTCGCCCGCATAGCTCCGGGCTCGCGCCGGGTTGTCGTGCCGGGCAATGATCGGCGGCACCGGCACGCGGATCTCCGCCTGCAGCCTTTGATGGAGCACCGGCTCCTGCCGCATCATGCGGTACTCGTAGAACAACTGGCGCAGGCCGTCCGGTGGCGCGATCCGCAGGACATAGCCTTGGCCGTCCCGGTTCTCCGTCTCGAAGGTTTGCGAAAACTTGCCCGCGCCGAAAGGGCGGCAGCGCCAGCCCTGGCCGCCGAGCAGGTTGGCGGTCAGCGCCGCCGCCTGCTTTTCCTGGAATGCCGGGAATTCTACTTGTCTCGAAGCGATCGGCACTCATGGCCGAATTCGCATGAATTAATCAGGCTAAGGCGCTGGTCCGCGACTTTCCCTATAAGTTCGGCAAGTTCTTGTCGCCACCCGGCGGGGTTTGCGTTTTGGCCCGGGGCATTGCCGGGCGCGTCCGGGCAAGATGGAAAAATCAATTTCCCCGGCTATTTTTATTCACCTGCCGGAAACGAGATTTTGCTCCGAATCAGGATTTTCTGCCAGGGCGCGCACAATGATTTGACAGGTAGAGCAAACGGTTGGAGTGCAAGGAAAGGAAGACAGATGAAACTCGGCGTGTTCAACGGGCGGCTGGAAGAAGTCGACTATCTCGACTTTATGATGCTGGACATTTACGGCAGCCTTCGCAGCGTGACCATTCCCAAGAGTCACATCAGTGAAAAGGTGTTGCGCGAGGGCATCGGGTTCGACGCCTCGAACTTCGGCTTTGCCGAAGTCTCGAAGTCGGACATGGTGGCGATCCCGGACATGGCCACCGCCTTTACCGAGCAGCGGGCGGACGGCGTGGTGCTGCACACGCTGTGCGATGTCGAGGCGATGGGCGGCGGCCTGTTCGAGCAGTATCCCCGCTTTGTCCTGAACCGGGCTCTGGAGCAATTGCGTTCGCTCGGGGTGGCCGACGACGCGCAGTTTCTGATGGAGCTGGAGTTTCATGTCTTCGAGGATGTCAACTATGCCACGGACTTCGCCCATTCCTACTACCGCCTGCAGAGCGCCGAGGGGATTGGCCCGGACTATTACGATCTGCCCCGGTTCAACATTCACCGCGGCTACCATCGCCCCTATCCCGACGACCGCTACTTCGACTTGCGCAACAAGATGGTGAGCAGCATGACGGCGGTCGGGATTCCGGTCAAGTACCATCATCACGAGGTGGGCGCGGCGCAGCTCGAGGTTGAGCTGGATTTTCTGTCGGCGCCGGAGGCGGCCGACAAGCTGGCGATCGCCAAGTGGATCATTCGCAATGTGGCGGCCGAGAACCAGGTGTTCGTCACTTTCATGCCGAAGCCGATCAACAAGACCCCGGGCAACGGGATGCATGCCCATCAGTTCCTGGTCAAGGACGGCCGTTCGATCTTTCCCGGCGACCGCGAGTGCGGCCTGAGCCCGACCGCCCTGAGCTACCTGGCCGGCTTGCTGGAGCACAGCCTGACCGGGTCGCTGCTGGCCTTTTCCAATCCCAGCACCAACTCCTACAAGCGCCTGGTGCCCGGCTACGAGGCGCCGGTCTGCGCCTCCTTCGCCAAGGCTTCGCGGGAGGCGGCGGTGCGGATTCCGGGCTACCTCAAGCCCGGGGAGGAGCGCATCGAGTTCCGCACCGGCGACGCCACCGCCAACTGCCACTATATGCTGGCCGCCATGCTGATGGCCGGCCTGGACGGGATCGAGCGGCGGCTCGATCCGGTGGCCGCCGGCTATGGCGATCCGGCCAAGGCCCGTTGCTTTCCCCTGAACTTGAGCATGGTGCTGGAGGGCTTGCGCAAGGACAATCAGTATTTGCAGCGCAGTTTCCCGCCCGGTCTGATCGATCTGTGGGTGAAGCTGAAACAGGACGAGTCGGCGCATGTCTATCACGCGCCGACTCCCGAAGAGTACGAACTGTATTTCAATGCCTGACGATCTTCGCCAGACCAACCGGAACTCCGGCCGCCGCCGCAATCTCGACAGCCTGGCGCGGCAATGGCGGCGGGCGCGGCTGATGAAGGTCGTGTTCGCGGCCAGCGTCGCCGCCTTGGCCGCGACCGTCGGCCTGATGGTCTGGCTGCTGGTTTGGCGCCAGCCGCCGGAGGAGTCGCCGACCGCGCCGACGGCCTGGAGCTGGTCGCAGGTTCTGCGCAGTCAGCGGCTGGCTGGGGAGGCGATGGCGGATTTCATTCGCGAGCATTACCCGGAGGCGGCGGTTCTGGCGGTGGCTTCGGCGGCCGCGGATGCGGAGCGGGATGACAGTATCGAGGGCGCCACTCTGCAAGGTCTGCTGGCCGGGTTGCGGGAGCATCGGGGGCAGGTCGAGGTCGCGCTTGTCGAGCTGGACGATCCAAGCGGGGATCTGGCGCTCCCGCTCGGTTTTCGGGCCGGGGCTTTCGATCGGGCGACCGAGGCTTTCCCCGAGGTCGATGTCGTGGTCAGCGTGATCGGTTTGCCCCTGCGTCCCGAGAGGATGGAGTTCTGGCGGCGGCGGCCGCGGCCGCGGCTGCTGCTGGTCAACGCCGAGATCTTCCGTCTGGCGAAATTGATCGCGGCCGGCGGGATTGACGCTGTGGCGGTTCGCGATCCCGCCTTTTTCCGGCCTCGTCCGGAAACCGAGGCCGGGGAGCGAGACCTGCGGGAGCTGTGGCTGTTGGTCACCCCCGGGAATGTCGCCGAAGTCAGGCGTCGGCATCCCAATCTTTTCATCGGCGAAGACGACGACGACGACGACGAGGCGGTCGAGCTGCCGGAGTTGACGGCGCCATCCGCGCCTTGAAAAATTTGTCGGCCGACTGTCCGAGTCGACCAATGGGCCGGACGGACTCCGGCCCTGCGGAAAGCGCGTATTGCACAAGCCCCCTTGAAAGGGAAAGACGATGAGCAAGTCGATTCTGGTCACCGGCGGCGCCGGATTTCTGGGCAGTCATCTCTGCGACCGCTTGCTGGCCGAGGGGCGGGAGGTGGTCTGCGTCGACAATTTCTTCACCGGGCGCAAGCAGAATGTGCGCCATCATTTGAACGATATCCGCTTCGAGCTGATCCGGCATGACATAACCGTGCCGCTCTATCTCGAGGGGGTGGCGCAGATTTACAATTTGGCTTCGCCCGCTTCGCCGATTCACTATCAGCACAATCCGGTGCATACGACCAAGTCCTCGGTGCTTGGGGCGATCAACATGCTGGGGCTGGCCAAGCGGATCGGGGCGCGCATCCTGCAGGCCTCGACCAGCGAGGTCTACGGCGATCCGGAGGTGCATCCGCAGTCCGAGAGCTATCGCGGCTCGGTCAATCCGATCGGCCTTCGCGCCTGCTACGACGAGGGCAAGAGATGCGCGGAAACCCTGTTTTTCGACTATTGGCGGGAAGACCGGGTGGACATCAAGGTGGCGCGGATTTTCAACACCTACGGTCCGCGCATGCAGCCCGACGACGGCCGGGTGGTGGGCAATTTTATCCTGCAAGCCTTGCGCGGCCAGGATTTGACGCTTTATGGCGAAGGTACGCAGACCCGCAGTTTCTGCTATGTCGACGACCTGGTCGACGGCCTGGTTCGCCTGATGAACAGTCCGGAGGGGTTCACCGGGCCGGTCAATCTCGGCAACCCGGTCGAATTCACGATTCGCGAGCTGGCGGAAGCCGTGCTTGAGATCACCGGTTCGAAGTCGAAGATCGTTCGACGCCCCCTGCCGCCCGACGATCCGCGGCAGCGTCGGCCGGACATTGCACTGGCCCGCCGCGAGCTGGATTGGCGGCCGCGGGTGGAGCTGGCGGAAGGTCTGCGCAAGACGGTGGCCTATTTCGAGGAACTGCTGTCTGGCGGAAAGCCGGAAGCCGGAGGGTGAATGTGGGAAGCGGGATGTGGGAAGGGGGATGTGGAGAGGGGGATGTGGGGAGGGGTGAGTCTTTGGAGCCATAAGCCATCGATTGTCAAGGAGAAACCATGAAATACGGCAGTACAACAAAAAGTTTTCGGGCGAACCCCGGATTCCGGAGCGGCTTCGGATTTTGCCGGCTGGCGGCGGGGTTGCTTCTGGTCTCGACCCTGTCCTGCCGCCGGCAATCGACGGACGATTTGCTCGAGCAGGCGATGACGGCGGCGCAGGCGGGCGACTGGTCGTATGCTCGCGGCTACGCGCAGAGCGCATTGAGTCGAGACCGCAACAGCCTTGACGCGCAGCATCTGCTTGGCCTGAGCCATTACTACATGGATGAACAGTCGCGGGCGGTGCGGCTTTTGCGGCAGGCGGCCGAACAGGCCGACGATGATTTCACGGCGCAGTTTCTGTATGGCTGGATCCTTTGCGAGAACCGCAATTTCGCCGAGGCGCTGGCTCCTTTGCGCAAGGCCTTTCAGCTTGACCGGGAACATCGGGAAACCACGGTGCTGCTGGCGCGGGCCTGCCTGGAGCAGAATCTGGTCGAGGGCGCCAAGTATCTGCGCCTGCTGTTGGCGCATACGGAATTCGCCGAGCGCCCGGAGGTGTTCAACGCGCTCGCGATTCTCTGGATCAACGAGCTGGAGTACGGTCGGGCTCATGCCTTTTTCCAGCAGGCGCTGCGGCGCGATCCCGACAATCCGGTCGTGCTTCAGAACCTGGCCGTTCTGCATGATGTCTATCTGCACGATGAACCGACCGCGCTGGCCTACTATCGGCGCTGTCTGAGCGCCAGCCAGCGGTTTGGCGACGAAGTTCGCCAGCAACAGGTGCGCGACCGCCTGCTCAGTCTGCGCCGGTCGCGGAATTGAAGTGAGAAGATGCCGAGAATTCCCGAAGAAACGATTGAAGAGATTCGCCGCCGCGCCGACATTGTGTCGGTGGTCGAGACCTATGTGCCGTTGCAGAAGCGGAACAACGATTTCTGGGGATGCTGTCCGTTCCACCGGGAAAAGACCCCTTCCTTCAAGGTCAGTGCGGCCTATCAAAGCTATCATTGCTTCGGCTGCGGGGTGGGGGGCAATGTCTTTCAGTTTGTGATGAGCCGGGAGAATGTCGACTTTGTCGGAGCGGTGGAGCTGCTGGCCCAGCGTTTCAATGTGATTGTCCCCGAGACCGCGGGCGCGGCCCGCGCCGACTCCACCGACAGGGTCGACGGGCGCGAACGCGCCAAGCGCAAGGAACGCCTGTTCGCCTGTATGCGGGAGATTGCCGACTGGTATCGGCAGACCCTGAACCGAGCCGAGGGCAGGGCGGCTCGCGCCTATCTCGAGGGGCGCAGGCTGGATCGGACGGCCGTCGAGAGCTTCGGCATCGGCTTCGCGCCGGACTCCTGGGATGCCGCCCTGCAATGGGGCGAGCGCCACGGGTTTCCCGCCGACACCATGGTCGAGTGCGGAATGGCGATTCGCCGCGAGGACGGCGACAAGTCGCGGATCTACGACCGCTTTCGCAATCGCGTGATGTTTCCGATTCGCGACGAGCTGGGGCGGGTGGTTGGCTTCAGCGGCCGCACCATGGAGGCGGCGGCCAAGAGCGCCAAGTACATCAATACTCCGGAGACCGCGCTCTTTCACAAGGGTCGGCTGCTGTACGGCCTGGACTTGGCGCGAACCAACCTGAAAAGGCACGGGTTCGCCTTGGTTTGCGAGGGTCAGCTCGACGTCATTGCATGTCACCGCAGCGGCCTGGACAATGCGGTGGCGCCGCAGGGCACGGCCTTTACCGAGAATCAGGCGCGAGTCCTGAAACGGTTTGCCCCGGCCGTGGTCTTCGCCTTTGACGCCGACTCGGCCGGCTTGCAGGCGGCCGCCAAAAGCATCGAGATCGCGATGCGCCTTGAAATGCGGGCGCGGGTTGTGGGCATGCCCGAGGGCGAGGATCCGGACAGCATCTTTCGGGGGCGGGGCGGCGACGAGTTGCGCCGCCTGGTGGAGGGCAGCGAGGAGGCCATGGACTTTCTCTTTCGCTTCGCCGCCCGCGACCAGGATCCGGAGTCGGTGTCCGGCAAAGAGGCGATCGCCCGGCTTTTGATCGAGGTGATCAGCGTGCATCCCAGTCCGGTTTCCCGTTCCGCCTATTGTCAATGGCTGGGGCAGCGGCTGCATGTTCCGGACAGCGCGATTCTGGAGATGCTCAACCGGCGTTTGCGGGCAACCCGTTCGGGACGCCGGCACGAGGCGGCGGCGGCCGACGAGTTGCCGGAGCGGGCGGAGTCGGTCTTGCCCGCCGCCAATTCACGCCTGGAGGCGGCGACCATGGCCTTGCTTGACCTGGCGCTTTACCATGGTTCGCTGGCCCATCGTCTGACCGAGTCTCTGCATCGCGAGTATCTCGGGCACAATCCGCCGGCCATGGCCTTGAACCTGGTGCTCGACGAGACCGAAGGCGGACATCATGCCGAAGCCGGCAAAAGGCTGGCTTCGGTTCAGGACCTGGTGGCCGATCCCCGGATCAGCCGGGTGCTCGCCGACTCGCAGTACCCGGAGCTGCCGGCCGAGGTCGACGATCGTCGGCGGCGCCAGGTCGAAACTTTGCTGAACCGGGCTCTCGACGATTGCCTGAAGGTGGTGGAGCTGCATTCCCTGGAGAATGCCCTTCGTCAGTTGGATGGCGAGATCGACAGCGAGAGCGATGCCGGCCGCCAGCGGGAGAAGCTGCTGGAGTATCAGAAGCTGGCGGCGCAAGTGCGGGAGATGCGCCGATGAGCAAAATTCGCGTGTTGCCCAGCGAGACCGCCAACCGGATTGCGGCCGGCGAGGTGGTGGAGCGGCCGGCCTCGGTGGTCAAGGAGCTGGTTGAGAACTCGATAGACGCCGAAGCCGAACGCATCGTGGTGCGCATCGAGAACGGCGGCCGCAAGTCGATTCAGGTGACCGACGACGGTTGCGGCATGGACGGCGACGACGCGCTGCTGGCTCTGGAGGCGCACGCCACCAGCAAGATCGGGGATGGGTTCGATATCGACCGCATCCACACCCTCGGCTTTCGCGGCGAGGCTCTGCCCAGCATTGCCGGGGTCAGTCGCTTCCGTTTGCAGACGCGCCCGGCGGAGGCGGCGGCCGGTTGCGAGGTGGTGGTCGAGGGCGGGGTGATTCGCGAGGTGCGCGAGTGCGGCTGTCCGCCGGGCACTGCGGTCACGGTGCGCAATCTTTTCTACAATCTGCCGGCTCGCCGCAAGTTTCTGCGGGCGGCCAGTACCGAGCAGGGGCACATTCAGGAAATCGTCCTGCTCCAGGCTCTGGCCCGGCCCGAGATCGGCTTCGAGTTGTGGATCGACGGACAGGCGGCGCTGCGGGCGCCCGCCGGGCGCGACCGGCGCACCCGGCTGGCCATGCTGCTCGGGCGGCAGACGGCGGAAGCCATGCTCGAAGTCGAGCATGGCGAGGACGGCGTGTCGGTCTCGGGCTATATCGCGCGTCCGGGGTTGACCAGGTCGAACCGGCGCGAGCAGCGAATGTTCGTCAACGGCCGTCCGGCCAGTGCCGATCCCTTGTTCTTCGCGGTGCGCGACGCCTATCATACCCTGGTCATGAAAGGACGCTACCCGCCGGTCGTACTGTACTTGGAACTGCCCGCGGAAGAGGTCGATGTGAATGTGCATCCGACCAAGCGCGAAGTGCGGTTTCGGGACGGTTTGCGGGTCGGGCGAATGGTGGGCGCCGCCTTGCGCAAGGCCTTGCGCGGTCTGACCGGCGAGATGGTGGGGCGGGCGCGGCGGCCGTCGCCGTTCAGCCCGCCGGTCGAGGTTCCGCGGCAGCCCGGATTCGAGGAAGCGCCCGGTGGCGGCGGGCGGGTCGATGTCGCGGCCGTCTGGCCGTCGGAACGGTCGGCGGAAACCGCAACCGAAGGGGGAGCGGTCGAGTTCGAGCCGGGTTCCGGGGACCGGGCGGAAGCTCCGGCCGATTTCGACAGCGCGGATCTGTCGTCCGGCCGCACGGGAAGCTCCACTTCGCCCTCGGTGGCCAGCCCCGACCTGATTCGCCGTCTGCGGGTGATCGGCACTCTGCGCCACCTTTATCTGGTGGCGGAAAGCGACAGCGGTCTGGTTCTGATCGATCATCATGCGGCGCACGAGCGCATCCTCTACGAGAAGCTGCTGCGGGCGGCCAGCGCCAGGCGGGAGCGGACGCAGCCTCTGCTGATGCCGGTAAGTCTGGATTTCTCGCCGGCCGACGCCGCTCTGCTGGAGCGCAATCTCGAGGCTTTCCGGGGGTTGGGCTTTCAGATCGAGCCGTTTGGCGGCGGCTCGTTTATCGTCGGCGGGGTGCCGGCCAGTCTGCGGCGGGAGAATATCGAGGGGTTGATGCGGGATCTGTTCGAGGAATTGCGGGCGACCGGCACCACCGGCGCGGCGCGGCTCGACCAGGAGCGTCTGGCCCAGGCCGCCTGCAAACAGGCGGTGCGGGCCGAGGACAGGCTCGACCAGGCCGAGATCGAGCGGCTGCTCGCCGATCTGGCGGCGACCGAGATGCCCTATACCTGTCCGCACGGCCGACCGGTGATGATCAATCTTTCCTATTCCGAAATCGAAAGACGATTTGGCCGACGGACTTGAAAATGAGTGATTCCGAACAATTGGCGGCGGCGATCAGGCGGGCGGCTCGGGAATGCGGCTATCTCGACTGTGGGATCGCCTCGGCCGAGCCCTTCACCGAGTACGAAGAAGGGCTGCGCGAGCGCTGCCGGCGCTTCCCCTCGGCGACCGGGCTCTACGAGCCGATGCTGAATCGGGTCGATCCGCGAAAGACCGCGCCCTGGGCCGAAGCGGTGGTGGTGGCGGTGCGCGACTATGGCAAGTACGCTCTGCCGCCGGGGCTGGCCGATCATATTGGTCGCAACTACTTGTGCGACCGCCGGGTGGCGGCCTGCCCCGACCATGAGATGCCGCGGCACATGACTGCCGCTCTCAAGCGCCTCGGTCTGCGGGTCAAGCGCGGCGGCGTGCCGGAGCGGGCGGCCGGAGTGCGGGCCGGAGTGGTTTCGATCGGGCGCAACGGCTTCGCCTATCATCGCGAGGCCGGCTCCTGGATCAATCTCGAAAGCTGGCGCATAGACGGGGCGCCCAGGCTCGGCCGGGCCAGCTCGGAATCTCCCTGTCCAGACGGGTGCCGAGCCTGTCTTGCCGCCTGTCCGACGCGGGCTTTGCGGGAACCGTTCGTGATGCGGATGGATCTTTGCATCGCCTATCTGACCTATTCCGCGCCCGCCCCGATTGCCGCTGATTTGTGGCGGGCTATGGGGCCGTGGATCTATGGCTGCGACGCCTGTCAGCTGGCCTGCCCGCTGAATCGCGGGAAGTGGCGACGGCGGGAGCCGACGCCGTGGCTGGAGAAAGTGCGCGAGCGGCTGCGCCCGGAAGCCTTGGCCAGCATGGACGAGGCGACCTATCGGGAAGTTGTGCATCCGCTCTTCTGGTACATCCCGGAGACCGGGGTCGAGCGCTGGCGGCGTAACGCGGCCCGGGCCGCGGAGTGGCTGGCGGGGCAGGGCAGGTGTGGGGATTAGGGCAAGCCTTGACGAAATGACGGGATGACTCAATGACCAAATGAAAACTAATGAACCAAACACTTCCAATACTACAATGAAGCCAATAAAACAAGACCAAACTACCATGCACTTGCCGCCGACGGTGGCCTGGGTCGAGGCGGCGCCGGGCAAACCCGGGTCGGGGCGGTTGCGGTTGCTGGATCAAACGCGCCTGCCGAACCGGGAGGTCTATCTGGAACTGACGCGGGCGGAGGAGGTCTTCGCCGCGATCAGGCGTCTGTCGGTGCGCGGCGCTCCGGCCATCGGCTGCGCCGCCGCTCTGGGGCTGGCGGCGGCCCTCGGACAGAGTCGGGCCACTGAACCGACGGAGTTTCTGCGCGAACTGGAGAAGGTTGCCGAATATCTGGAGTCGGCGCGGCCGACCGCCGTCAATCTGGCCTGGGCTTTGCACCGCTGCCGAAAGGCGGTGGCGCGGGCGCTGGCGGAGGGAGAACCGCAAGTGGCTGAGTTGCAGGGGGTGGTGCTGCGGGAGGCCTTGGCAATCCTCGAAGAGGACCGCGCCCTGTGCCGGGCGATCGGCGACCAGGGGATGACCCTGTTCGAGGGGCGGACGGAAATTTCGGCGCTGACCCACTGCAATGCCGGGGCTCTGGCCACCGGCGGCCGCGGCACCGCCCTGGCGCCGCTGTACACGGCTCGCGAACGGGGATTGACGGTACGGGTGTTCGCCGACGAAACCCGGCCGCTGCTGCAAGGGGCGCGCCTGACCGCCTGGGAACTGCGAAGAGTCGGGATCGAAACCACGGTGATCTGCGACAGCATGGCGGCGCAGGTGATGCGCGAAGGACGGGTCGATCTGGTGATCGTGGGTGCCGACCGGATCGCGGCCAACGGGGATGTGGCCAACAAGATCGGCACCTACGGATTGGCGGTGATCGCCGCCTATCACCGGATTCCCTTCTATGTGGCGGCACCCTATTCGACCGTCGATTTGGCAATGGCGAGCGGTCGGGATATTCCGATCGAGCAGCGGCCGGCGGAGGAAGTGGCGGAGATCGGCGGTCGCCGGATGGCGCCGCTGGATTGTTCGTTCTACAATCCGGCTTTCGACTTGACCCCGGCCGAGTTGGTTGCGGGCATAGTTACCGAGCGCGGCGTGCTGCGGCCGCCCTATGACCAGGCCTTGCGCGAACTCTGCAGGCAGGAGTAGCGGGGGGCATATTCAACCGCCTTAACACTTTGGTTGGCCGGGAGGCCGTACACGTTCACAGCGAAGCGGTACACGTTCACATACACGAGGATACGGTGCGGAGTCCTCGACCGGGATGCCGCGCGCAAAGGTAAGGACTTTCTTGTACGGATCGTGGCAATGCTGACACGGATGATCGAGTGTGGGAAACAAGTTCGTGAACGGGAACGGGAACGGGAACGAAGAGGACTCGGGCCAACAAGACAAGGATTAGTTCCGAGTCGAGCGAAGCGAAGGCTCGGTGACTAATCCCTGGTTCATGAAGCCGCGGGTCTGGGGGTATAAGGGGATTGGTTCAGACGGTGATTGGCGCCGG
>SLSR01000272.1 GCA_007130365.1 Lentisphaeria bacterium | reverse complement strand
GTTGGTTCACGGGATCGTCTTGTAGTCGAGGGCAATGATCTCTTCCGGCTTGAATTCGGCCTTCAGTCGAGCCATGATCCTTTGTTCGGCGGCCCGCATTTCGCGCTGCCTCTCCAGGCTGTGGTCGCGATAGCCGGCCAGGTGGAGAAGGCCGTGTACAATATACAGGGCGATCTCCTCTTGCGGCGAAGTCTGATAGCGGTTGGCGGCTTCTGTCGCGATTTGCGGGCAGATATAGATTTCCGCCGCGACCGGCTTTTCTCCGGCGGGCGGGGCAAGGGCTTCGCCATTTCTCAGGTCAAAGGCGATTACATCGGTCGGTCCGGCGTGATTAAGATATTCTTGGTTGAGTCGGCGGATCTGGTGCTTCGAGACGAACACCAGGTTGATCGCGCTGCCGGGCATCTGCCGATGGAGGCCGGTGTCGCGCAGCGCAAGTTCAATCATCAGATTCAGTTTTTTCTTCGACACCACCCGCATTTTGCGGACTTTGACTATCGGGTTGGGCTGCATCTTCGCCATTTTCCTTTCCCGGTTCCTTGGGGTAGGCGATCCGTCCATGATACATGGTGCAGAGCGTTTTTACCATGGTTTCGCGCGCGATCGCCAGCTCCTGAAAGGTCAGGTCGGCCTGGTCGAGCTGGCCGTCGTGCAGTTTGGCGCTGATGATTTCGGCCACCAGGTTCTTCAGCTTTTGGGGGCTCGGCTTTTGCAGGGAGCGGGCGGCCGCTTCGCAGGCGTCGGCAATGCCGATCAGAACGACTTCCCTGCGCATCGGCAACGGGCCGGGATAGCGATAGTCGTGCTGGCCGGGTGATTTGTCGTCGCGACCTGATTTCGCATGTTGTTCGGCGGCTCTTCGGTAGAAGTAGTAGATCAGGCTGGTGCCATGATGCTGGGCAATCGCTTCGCGCAGGGTTTTGTTCAGTTTGTGGCTGGCCGCCAGAGCCAGGCCTTCCTTGACATGGTTGAGGATGATCAGACTGCTCATTCGCGGCTGCAGATTGGTGTGGGCGTCGCGACTGCCCGCGGCCATTGCGTTTTCGGTGAAATATTCCGCCTGCGAGATTTTGCCAATGTCGTGGAAGTAGGCGGAGACCCTGGCCAGCAGGGGGTTGGCGCCGATGGCGTCGGCCGCCTGTTCGGCCAGAATGGCCACCATCAGGCTGTGATGGAAAGTGCCCGGAGCCTCGATCTGCAGCCGCCGGAGCAAGGGGTGGTTGAGGTCGCTCATCTCGAGCAGGCTGATGTCGGTGCTGACCCCGAAGGCGTACTCGAAGACCGGCATGATCGTCGAGGCGATAACCGCGGTGCCAAAGCCATTGAGCAGGGCGACCACGGCCAGGCATCCGAAGGCTTCCGGCGGAATGCCGCGATTGGCATAGAAAAGGCTTGAGAGAAAGAAGAAACTCAGTCCCAGCCAGATTCCCGCCTTGAACATTTCAATGCGGCGGCGGGCCCGATAGACCAGCAGGGCGCCGATCACGCCGGCGATGCTGGCGACCATGAAAAAGTCGAACCTTCCGCCGACTTGCAGGGCGATTGTCAGACTGCAGAACAGGGTGCTCAGAATGGCGATCCGCAGACCGACAAGCTGTGCCGCCAGAACCCCGCCCAGAGCCGCCGGCAGTGCCGCCAGCAGATAGAAGGACGAGATTTCGTGGACTGTAAACAGGTGGATCGCGAGGCGCGCCAACAATAATTGCAGAGCCACGATCGAGACCATCAGCAGAATGCGGCTGCGGCTGGCGGCCGAGGCGGGATCGAAAAGAACCAGGGCGCGCGCGAACCCGAGCACCAGCACTAGCAACAGCAGGGCGGCGGCCAAGTCCTCGATCAGGCCAAAGGTTTCACGCTGTCTGCCGCGAATCTGACGGAAGTAGTTGTCAAGTTTTTCCAGGTGTTCGGCGCTGAGCCGTTCGCCGCGCTGGACGAGGATTTCGCCGGCTGCGATCGTGCGCATGACATTTTCCACCTGCGAGGCGACCGTCTGTCGCAACTCTTCGGTTCTTTGCGGATGCAGAGAGAGATTTGGGGTGATGACCGCGCCGGCGAGCGTCGTCGCCAGATCCTTTTGTTCGCTGGTCAGCTCGGGCGTTTCGGCGGTTAGAGACTCGATCGCGGCCTGCTTCGCCTGTTGCGGAGTGGCGACTTGCGCGAGCGGTCGCAGCACTGAACGCTGTTCTTGATTGGGTACCAAAATTCTGATGGGATCGCGCGGCCCCGGCTGGTCGAGAAACAGATCGGCGGCCTCTTCCGCCCGCACGCCTTGTTGAAGTTGCGAATGCAGAAGATCGCGCAGTCGCGAGCGCAGGTCATCGTCCGCGAGGAACTGTTTCATCGATTCGCGGCTATGCCTGCCCTCCAGGGTCTCGACCAGTGGCGGAGCCGGCGGGGGAGTCTCCGGGACGCCTGCCGCCGGCGGCGGGGAATCCGGCACTTCCGAAGGCAGCGTCTCAGGCTCGGCAGACGGTTCGGCCAAGCCGCGGTAGTATTCATGGATACTTTCGATCAACCGCAGTTGGACTTGGTTGACTTCCTGGTTGACCCGGAAAACCAGCGGCACTTCCCGACGTGCCTCCTGTCGGCGGCGTTCCGTGGCCTCATAGTCCACATAGGCGAACTCGACTTCAGTATAGATGGTCTGTTCGGCCTGTTGCCCGACTACATAGCCGTGGGTTGGCAGGGTGCGCCGATAGACCACGGTGGCGGCGGCGAGCGCCCAGATAAAAAGCGCGATCAGCGCAATGAACAGGGTCATTGTGTGCAAGTCGTTTTCCGGCAGAACCGCCTTTTGCGCATTCTTTTTGCGCTTGGCCTTGGCTCCGCCGGTGGAAACGCCATTGCGTTTCCCGGCTGCCCTCTTGTTTTTTGCTCTGAAGAACATAGGCGGAGGTTCGTCTGTAGTTGTGCGCTGGCCTGATTGATTAACAGCTCAAGGTTGTCGAGATTTGCTTCGGACATTCGTCCCGCGATCTGGGATGAAAGTGTCAATTGTCGCCAACAGACCGCCGCAAACTTGGCGCATGGATCAGTCGGGCCGGGGAGCCGGAGGAATCTGTAGCGTGGCGCCGGCCGGCAGATTGTTCGGGTCAGTGATGATTTGCCGATTGGCCTGGTAAATTGTCCGCCAGTGGCTTGCGTCGCCATAGAATCGACGCGCCAGGGCGGCCAGCGAATCTCCCCGGCGCACGGTGTACGATGCGGGAGTGTTGGTTTGCCTTGTGCCATCGAGCGGAACTAGAATGACGTTGGGCGAAACCTCCGAATTGCGATGCGCCGGGATGTCCGAACCAGTCCTCTCCGGCGGCCGCGACGGGGGAGGGTGGGTAGTCGGTGCGGCCATTGCCCGGACCCTGCCCGGCGGTGGAGTCTGGGTTTCGTGGCCACTCGACGGGTTCGCCTGAAACTGGTCGAAGACACTGACCTGGCGAGCGCAACCGCTGAACAGAGCAAGAATGCCGCCAAGAAAGACGATAACCATGCAGACGCTAGTTTTCATAGGGTTCCTTTTCTGTTTGAGTGGGTAGCTTGTTTCAATTCACATTCAGAAATGATGCATTGCTCGTGACAGAATTCAGGTTTCGGGTTTCAGGTTTCAGGCCATCCAGAGGGGCACAGCGCACGTTCTGATCCGTACGCGACGTGGTCTTCCTCTACATGCCAACGCCGGTCGCT
>SLSR01000072.1 GCA_007130365.1 Lentisphaeria bacterium | reverse complement strand
TCTTGAGCGTTGGCCAGCTTCTGATGTCTCCGGCTTTGCTCATAGCATGGATGATCGCATTGAGCAGATGTTGGGATAATCCAAATCCAAATTTGTCGAAAGTTTTGTTTTAGCCCGAATCTCTGCGAAAGTCGGGTTAGTAGTTAATGCATGCCTTCCTGCCGACCGGCGGGCTGAAGCACCGCCTCAACTGCCGCGTAAACGCGGAACTACGGCAGCTTGTTTCCCCAATGCTTGCCGCACTTCATACTCTGCCCTCCGCCCTCAGGCTTCCGACTTCATTAGAGACTCATGGCCGAATTCGCATGAATTAATCAGGCTAGGATTGCCCTTGCGAATTCAGCAACCCGCAGACGCGCAGAGCCAGCGCGCTCATCAGCAAAACGCCATTGGCCAGGGCATCGTCATTGAAGTCGAACCCGGGATTGTGCAACTCTTCGCAGCCTTCCCCCATGCCAAGCCGGAACATCAATCCCGGCAAATGCTCCAGAAAGAAGCCGAAATCCTCCGACCCCATGCTCGGACTTTCCAGCCGATGCACGCGACTGCCGCCCAGCAGGCCGCCGACCGTCTCGACCAGCAGCCGATGCAGGCCGGGATCGCCGACAACGACCGGACAGCCGGTTTCAAAAGACAGCCTGGCCGTTGTCCCGTGACTGCGCGCCACCCTCTCGGCAATCTCCTTCATCTCGCGCATGCTGGCTTGTCGGACATCCTCGTCCAGGGTACGCAGAGTTCCCGCCAGCGTCCCGCGGTCGGCAATCACATTGTTGCTGCTGCCGACCTGCAAGCGGCAGGGGCTGACCACGCGTTGCTCCGTGTTCATCGTCAAAAACTTCTGGCAGATCGGCGCGAGCGTGTTCAACGGATTGACCGCCAAATGCGGACGCGCCCCGTGCCCGCCGCGTCCGAAGACTTCCAGGTCGAAGCTGTCGCAAGCCGCCATCATCGCGCCCTCGCGACACGCCACATGCCCGACCGGCAAGCCCGGCCATGCGTGCAGGCAGAAGATGGCGTCCGCCCGCAGCCCGCACAGGACTCCGGTCTCGATCATCGCCCGGGCGCCGCTGGCGGTTTCCTCGCCGGGCTGAAACAGAAGCTGCACCTCGCCCCGCCACCGTGGACTTAGCTCTCGCAAGACCATGCCCGCGCCCAGAACGATGGCCAAATGCCCGTCGTGGCCGCAGGCATGGGAGTATGCCGGATCGCGCGAATGATATGGCGCGCCGCTGCTTTCGCGCACCGGCACCGCATCCATGTCGGCCCGCAGAATCACCCGGCCGCCCTCGCCGACTCCGCCCAGGCCGGCCAGAATGCCGGTCCCCGCCAGGCCATGCCGAAAATTCAGCCCCAGATCGATCAGCTCGGTCTCGATCAATTTCGCGGTTTCCCATTCCCCCATGCTGGGCTCCGCCGCTCGATGCAGTTCATGGCGCAACTGGCGAATTCTGGGCAGACGGCGCTCGACCGTCCCGCGCAAAAGGCCGACCATCTCGGAGTTGAGCGATTCAAATTGCATGGTTGAAAATAATGGTTCTTTCTCACTTTGAGTGGGTAGCTTGTTTCAATTCACATTCAGAAATGATGCATTGCTCGTGACAGGTTTCAGGTTTCAGGTTTCGGGTTTCAGCTGTTACCCACAAAATCTAAGAAAAAACTATTAGCAACCCATTCGCTTTGAGAAAGAGCCAAAATAATCCCCCTTCGCCATAATGAAAGTTCAGAAAACAACGGTTAACATCGGGGTCAGGGCATCTTGTTGTTGTCAAGGCGTTTTTCTTTCATCCCAAACGTTCACGGACGCATTCGCGCGAGGTCTTGCGATTGCCCGCACTGTGATGTAAATTGCCTCGTCAACCAGCGAAAACCCAGAGAGCGAGGTAGCAATGCAGATTCTCCGCGAGCAATGGAACGATTTGGCCGGCCGCTTCCACCCGGTCAGCGCACCCGACTATCTGCCCGCCGCGCAACTGCGCGAAATGCAGTTGCAGCGATTGCAGGCCGTGACCAGTCGCGCCTATGAACGGGTGCCGCTGAGCCGGCGGCGGATGGACGAACTCGGGGTTGTGCCGAGCGACATCCGTTCGCTGGAGGACATTGCCAAGCTGCCGTTCACCATGAAGTCCGACTTGCGCGACAGCTATCCCTTCGGCCTGTTCGCCAGTCCGATCAACGAAGTGGTCCGAGTGCATGCCTCAAGCGGCACCACCGGCAAGCCAACCGTGGTTGCCTATACTCGCGAAGACATCGAGGTTTGGACCGCGGTCATGGCTCGCACCTTCGCGGCCTGCGGTCTGCATCGTGGCGACATCGTGCAGAACGCCTATGGCTACGGCCTGTTCACCGGCGGCCTGGGCGCCCATTACGGGGCGGAGGCCCTGGGCACCACGGTGATCCCGATTTCCGGCGGCAATACCGACCGCCAGATCATGATCATGAAGGACTTCGGGGTTACCGCCATCTGCTGTACGCCGAGCTATTTCCTGCACCTGGTCGAACGGGCCGAGGAACAGGGCATCGATTTGCGCAAGCTCCCGATTCGCGCCGGCATCTTCGGAGCCGAGCCCTGGACCGAGGCGATGCGCCTGCGCGTCGAAAACCTGGCGGGGATCAAGGGCTACGACATCTATGGGCTTTCCGAAATCATCGGCCCCGGCGTGGCCAGCGCCTGCTCGGCTCAGGATGGACTGCACATCTTCGAAGACCATTTCTATCCGGAAATCATCGATCCGGTCAGCGGCGAAGTCCTGCCCGAGGGCGAAGAGGGCGAACTGGTGCTGACTACCCTGAGCAAAAGAGCCATGCCAATGCTCCGCTACCGCACCCGCGACATCACCAGCATCATCACCGAACCCTGCCCCTGCGGCCGCTCGATCCGCCGAATCCGCCGGATCGGCCGACGCTCGGACGACATGTTCATCATTCGCGGCGTCAACGTCTTCCCGTCGCAGGTGGAAAGTGCCCTGCTCGAAGTCGAAGGCACCCTCCCTCACTATCTGATCGTGCTGCATCGGGAAAAGGATCTCGACCGCATGGAAGTGCAGGTGGAAGTCACCCCCGAAGTGTTCAGCGACAAGGTCAAGGGCCTGGAGCAGTTGCAGCGCAGGCTGAACCACGCCCTGGCCAAGACCCTGAACCTGCATGTCGATGTGCGACTGGTCGAGCCCCACACCCTGCAGCGCAGCGAGGGCAAGGCCAAGCGGGTGATCGACCAACGCCAACTCTAAATCTGAACTTGGCACTCCGCAACGCGGTCGCAATTGGCGGCAGCAACGCGCAGATGAGCGTCCGCCGTTCGCAGAAGATAGGCGACCAGATCCATAGCGCCAAACGTGGCGTGCAAGCGGCGCCGTTCACTGCCTTTGTGCGCGACTATGACACCCTCGGCTGTCGTCGCTTACCTGAAACTCCGGGATTGTTGCCATCTGAAAGTTCCTGCCGTTGAGCAGGCGGATTAGCCTTCTTCTTCCGTTTTTCGTGTTTTCCTTCCCGAATTCGCCTATATGAAGTCTTCTTCGCTCTATTTTCTTTCCCCGTTTGTATTCCACTTATCATATTGGCAACATGCTTGAAATAAGCAAGATGCAAAAATAAAAATGGTTTCTGACCCCGATGTAGACCGATATCAGGGGATGCCGCCTAGCCTTGGTCGCGAAAACTCCGCGCTCGCGATCCAAGG
>SLSR01000162.1 GCA_007130365.1 Lentisphaeria bacterium | reverse complement strand
GCCGCCGACCGTCGGCCGGGAAGAAAAAGCGGTGGCAGTCGACCGGAGCCAGGCGGGCGATCATGATCGAACCGCCTGCCAGTTGACGGCAATGCTCGTCGTCCGCCCCCAGTAATTCGGCAAGATTGAATTCGACTCCCTTGATCCGGCATCTGAAGTTCTTCTCCATGGCATTGAAGAACAGGGCTCGGCAGTCGGCGGGGGAGGCCATCTTTTGCGGATCCGGATCCCAGGGCCGCGTCTCGGGTTGCAGTCGGCGTATGAAAAAGTGGTTGAAGGAGGGGTACTGCCCGATCGGCTGCCCGCATTCGGCGAGGTCGATCTGGTATTTTTCCGCGAACTTCCCGATTCTTTGCCGGGAAAAGCGGGTTCGCGCCATGAACCCCAGCATTTTCGAGGCCAGGCTTTGTCCATGGAGCAACCATCCCAGCCCTTTGTATGGCAGGGGTGAATAGAGCCACTTGAGGAGGGCGCCCGCCGGCACCTTCTCGATGGTTGTTGAAGCCAGTTTCCGATCCCATATTTCAGTTTGCGGGGCTTGCGGCATAATTATTCGGCGGGCTCGGCTGCGAGCGTTTCCCTGATGATGCGCAAGTTTTTGCGCATGGTCTGCTCGTAGTAGTCGAGCGGGGCGTCGACCGGCCCGTTGGCCACCGGATCAAGAGCCGCAATCCGAATCCCGGCCTCGGCTGCGATCATGCGGGCGGTGCGGTCGGAGTATTGCGGTTCGACAAAGAGCGCGACCGCACCCTCCTGCCGGATGGCTTCGATGATTCGCATGGCTTCGTGGGCCGAGGGTTCCTGTCCCGGGTGGGGGTGGACAAGAGCCACGATATCCAGTCCCATGGCGGCCGCGAAATAGTCGAAGACATCGTGCTGGACAACGATTTTTCGGTGGGACAGAGCCGAGCCGAGCTGTTCGAATTCGTCGGCCAGGGCATGGAGTCGTTCGGAATATTCGGCCGCATTGGCTCGATACAGCCTGGCTCCGGCCGGATCGAATTCGGCCAGGGCGTCTGCGATGTTCGCGACAATCTCCGCCGCGTGTCGCGGACTGGCGAACAGGTGGGGGTTGAAATCTCCATGGTGATGGTCGTGGCCGTGGCCGTGGCCGTGGTCGTGGTTGTGGCCGTGGCCGTGGTCGTGGAAGCCGGTTGCCGGGAGGGCGGCGATTCCGCTTGACGTGTCGACCACTTTCAGTTCGGGATTGACACGGGCGATGGCGCGGTCGAGGAAGGCTTCCATGTCGAGTCCGTTTTTAACCAGCAGTTCGGCCTGGCCCAGCAGATTCAGGTCTTGCGGGGTCGGCGCATAGTCGTGCGGGCAGCCGAGATTGGCGGGGAGCATCAGTTTCAGCTTCAGCCCGTCCCGTCCCTGTGCCACATTGCGGGTGAATTGGTAGATGGGAAAAGTGGTGACCAGCACCTTGCCTTCGGGCTTGGCGGGCTCGGCGCAGCCGCCGAGAAACAGAGGCAGCAGGATGGCGGACAAGCCGCCGGCCAGCAGGGCGAGACAGTTTTTTTTCATTGCGATGATCCTGGTTTTGCGAATTATTGTATGGTTTGCAAAAAATAGTCGGCTTCCCGGATAAAGTCAAGCGGTTTTACAAACTTTTCATGCAGGGTATATTAAAAGACAAGTTTTGCATTCATATGTGGCAACAGCGAGGTTTGAATATGCCGGATTTGATTTACAATTGCCCGGAGGGTAAGCGGGAAGTCTCTTTAGTCATGCCGAAGACCATGGTCGGGCGCGATCCTTCCTGTCAGATTTCGCTGCCCGAGGATCACCAGGTGAGTCGTTTCCATTGCGTGGTGGAAAAGCGGGCTTCGGAAGTCTATCATGTGGTCGACTACGAATCGACCAACGGCACCTTCCTCAACGGCGAGAAGATCGGCGACAGGTCGCGCCGCCTGCATCACGGGGATCGGATTCGGGTCGGCAAGACGGTGCTGGTCTATTCCGATTTGGAAAAGCATGTCGAGGAGGAGGCGCGACACGACTTCGATGAGATTTCTCGGGAGATGGCCGGCGGCAAGGGGTATTCGACCATTTTCCACGAGATTGTCAAGGACAGGCAGGGGGAGTGATGCGGAGGCTTTTCCGGCTCGACTTGCCGGTCTCCCTGACCGGCGGGAAGCCGTCTTCCCGGTCTGCAAGGATGTTGGCGCTATAATGTTGTTCAAGCTTTTTCTTCTTTTCGTCTCGGTGCCCTTGGTCGAGCTGGCCTTGTTGTTCAAGGTGGCCGAGTGGATCGGCTGGTGGGAGACTTTTTGGCTGGTCGTGCTGACCGGCGTGCTGGGCAGTGTTTTGACCCGGCAAGAGGGTGCTCGAACCTTTCGGCGCATTCACTACGAATTGCAGGCGGGGCGCCTGCCGGCCTTGGAGATTGTCGGCGGCTTTCTGGTCTTTGCCGCCGGTTTGCTGCTGCTGACGCCGGGGATCCTGACCGATGTTCTCGGCTTTGCCATTCTGATCCCTGGACTGCGCCGCAAGCTCGCCGCAGTGGTGCTTGCCGGTTTGAAGCGCAGGATGAACCTTTTTGACGGGGACGGGAGGCAGTCGGGGTCGGCAGGTTTTTCAAGATCCACCGAGGCCGGCGCCAAGCCATTTGACGATCAGCCGATCGAGGTCGAGGCGGTCGAAGTCGATGAGACCGGCAATGCTGACTGATGGCACGAGCCAGGTCTGTCGCATGGCTGAAGTGTATGAATTGTTCAGGCCAGGACGAGGAAAATCCGATATGCCGGATGCCGAAATTGTCGGGGGAGCCGTTGACTTCTCGAATAAGTGGTCGGCCTGTGCGGCCAGGCGATGGCTCGGCCTTTGTCTCGTGGTGTTTGGTGTTTTTGCCGTGCGGGCTGGCGCCGGCGAGCTTGCCATGGGGCCGTGGCTGGAGATCGAGCGGGAGAATGACCAGTCGAGCTGGCGCGGGCTGGGGCCTTTGTTCGAGTTGGCCTGGTCGGGCGAAGAGGCGGGGGAGAGGATGGCCGCCGTGCCCCGACCCTTGTTCACGCGCTTTCGCACACTGGTCGGCGGCGAGACCGAAGGCTGGGATGCGCTCTGGCCGTTGGCCGCCTCGCGCCGGCGGCGGGACGGACACTATACCTATGTCTTGAATTTTATTCATACCGGCAAGCCCGATCATTTCAGCGTGCGGCGCGAACGGTGGTGGTGGTGGCCCTTGTTTTTTGTCGGCCGCGACAATCACGGACAGGCCTATGCCGCCGTGTTTCCGCTGGGCGGACGGATTGCCGATCTGGGCTTTTCCGAGGATGTGCGCTTTGTTCTTTTCCCTCTTTACATCAGGGCGCGCACCGGCGAATTGGTCAGTCGTTCCTGGCTTTGGCCGATCTTCAACTATGCGAATTCGCCAAGGATTGAAAAATGGCGGGTTTTCCCCCTGTACGGAGTGCATCGGCGGGAGGGGTCGGTGCAGCGTTTCTTTCTCTGGCCGTTGCTGCACATGGCTCGGGCTGAAAGGCAAAGCCTGCGGGCGCACGGTTTTTTTCTGTTCCCGTTCTACGGCGATTTGCGGCAGTACGATTTGTCGGGCGAGCAGAGGATGCGTTCACGAACCGTGCTGTGGCCGTTTTTCAAGCACGAAGTCGGGCCTTTGCACCGCAAGCTGCATGCGCCCTGGCCGTTTTATCAGAATGAAGTCTACGAGGCTCCTGAAGAGGTCGGCGAAAAATGGTTTCTGTGGCCGTTCTACGGTCGCCGAACTCGACCTGAATCCGAGTACCGCTTCTGGCTCTGGCCGTTGCTGCATCGCCGGGTAGCGACCGGGCCGAGTCGCGAAGTCCACATGCATTGGGCGGCGCCCTTTTGGCGGCAGGTGCGCGAGCGGGATCGGGAGAGTGGTCGCGAGGAGAGGCTTTCCCAGCATTTGTGGCCTTTGTTCAGTCGCCGCCGGAGTCCGGATTCGGAAGAGGTCGGGTTGCTCGATCTCTGGCCGGGGCCGCACCCCCCGGTGCTCGAGCGCAACTATGCCCCTTTGTGGCGGCTTTATAGGTACCGCGCCGATGCGGAAGGGGTTTCACACAACCTGCTCTGGGGACTGTGGCGCTATCGAGCCGACGAGGAAACGACCAGCCATGGCTTGTTCCCTCTGTACCGCTATCGGCGCAGCGAAAGTGAGGGCGGCGAGATCTCGCTGTTGGCGGGGCTGCTCAAGCTGGCGAATCCGTCTGACGGCGGATCCAGAATCCGCGTGCTCGGAATTTTCCCCCGATGAACCGCCATGCGCCTTCTGCTTGATTATCATGATTTTTCGAGACCCCCGGTTAAGACTTTTTGTCGGGTTGTGCTCAAGTGTGTGTCACTTGTCTCGCACCTCGTCGAGCTTTGCTTGGTTTTGAGAAGGCAGTTGGACAAAGTGCGAGACAAGGCGCGAGACAAAGTGTGGCAACGCATCCCATGGGGTGCTTGTGATTCAGGGCAATGCTTGGGGACTGGACTTTTGTTAAAGCTGTGGCATAGTACAAGTATTTACGGTCAAGATTTAGCAATTGTGTTTTTTGTGTCTAAAGCTTTGAATGTAGAACTGGCAAACAGGGGGGCCAGGCAAATAGGGTCAGGCGTATTTTTATGACGGTCGCAAACCAGCAGGCACCAACGGTAATTCTGGCCGAGGACGAGCAGACCCTGCGGGCTCTGCTGAGCAAGCAGTTGCGCTACCTGGGCTACCAGGTTCTCGAAGCCGGGGATGGCCTCGAGGCGTTGTCTGTTTTCGAGCAGAATTCGGAGGTCGATCTGCTGATTACCGATATAATGATGCCGAGCATGGGCGGGATCGAGCTGGCCGAGCGGGTGCGGAAAAAGAACCCCGACCTGCCGATAATCTTCATCTCCGGCTACCTCAACGACACCAACCTGGACTTCACCAAGATTCGGGGCCGCACCCTTTCTCTGCGCAAGCCTTTCACCTTGCGGGTGCTGGCCGACAAGGTGGAGGAGATTCTGGGAGAATGAGCCGTTTGTGAATTCCGGCGGCTCGGCACGCCGCTTCCCGCCGGGGGTTTGGCCGTATCATGACCCTTGACATCCTCACTTGGATTTTTTCGGCTTCGCTGATTCATATCATGTGCGTGGCCTTTGTCATGTACTATTGCCTGATCCGGCGTCGCGACGGCAACTCGTCTCTGCTCTGGATTTTTCTGACCTGGTCGTTCCCTCTTTTCGGATTTCTGCTTTTTTTGTTTTTCGGACTTTATCGACTGCCGAGAAAGGGATGGGAAAAGCACTGTTCCGACCAGCGCCTACTCTCGGCTCGAGAGACCCGGGAGAGGTCGCGAACCGAGTTGTTCCACTGGCATTCGGTGCATGATTCGGCGGTCGCCAACCTTGATCTTGAAGCGCATCCCTTTGCCGCCCTGTTCAATCGTGCGATCGACGCGATCGACGAATTCTGCCCGCTGCTGGCCGGCAATCGGGTGTCGCTTCTGGTGGATGGCGACCAGGCCTATCCGCAGATGCTCGAGGCGATCTCCCGGGCACGTCATCATGTCCACCTGCAGAGCTTTATCATTGGCAACGACGAAGTCGGCAGGCAGTTTCTGGATGCCCTGGCCGAGCGGGCTCGGCACGGGGTGCAGGTAAAGGTGATGTACGACAACCTTGGCTGCACCAAGGCGCGCTGGGGACGGCTGTTTGCCGGCTACCGCAAAATTCCCAACTTTCGGTTGCTCGCCTGGACCCAGCTCAATCCGTTCAAGCTCGAGTTTCAGGTCAATCTGCGCAATCATCGGAAGATCCTGGTGGTCGACGGTCGCGAGGCCTTTGTCGGCGGCCTCAATATTTCGCGCCACAACCTTGCACAGGCCGGGCAGGCGCCGATTCGCGACTATCATTTTCATGTGCAGGGTCCGGCCGTGCAGGATTTGCAGTACGCCTTTTTGCGCGACTGGCATTATATGGCCGAGGACGAACCGGCCGATCTTTTGACGAAAGCGCACTTCCCCGAATTGCAGCCTCGCGGTCAGGCCGCGGTACGAGTGATCAACAGCGGGCCGACGGCGGACGAGATGGAGGCGATCGCCAACGTTTTCTTCAATGCGATTACCGTCGCCCGTCAGTCGGTGTTGATTGTGACACCATATTTCGTTCCGTTTCGGGATATCTTGCAGGCGTTGCGCGGTGCCGCCATGCGCGGGGTTCGCGTGCGTATCGTAGTGCCGAGCCAGAACAACCATGTCTATGCCGGGTGGGCGGGGCGTTCGCTGTACGAGGAGTTGTTGCGGGCGGGGGTGGAAGTCTACGAGCGGCGGCCGCCGTTCATCCATGCCAAGGCGATGCTGGTAGACGGCGCTCTCGCCCTGGTCGGCACCGCCAACCTTGACGCCTGCAGTCTGCGCCTGGACTATGAAACCAACATCGCGGTTTTCGACGAATCGCTGGTTCGCGAACTCCAGTTGGTTGTCGAGCGGGAAATCGCGGACAGCCAGCGGATCGAGCTGAACGAGTGGCTGAGGCGACCGACCCACAACATCCTGATGGAGAATTTTTGCGGTCTGCTTTCGCCGATTCTGTAGGGTTGCCAAGATCCGCGGAATTGTCTGTACTTCAAAGGCATTTCGCGTCAAGCCAGTGCATCGAGCCGCGGGTGCTTTTGGAGTTGTGGCATTTTGTCAACTCCGCAGGGTTTCGTCGGCGAATAATTCGGGGTCGAACCATTGCCAGGGCGGTCGTGGCGGCGGCGGCAGAAAAAAGCGCAGTCGATCCTGCCCGACCGGGTGGCGAAAGGCGATCCCGGCTGACCACAGGCCGATTTCCTTCTGTTCGGAAGGGCACTGCGGATAGTATTTGCGGTCGCCGTACAGGGGATGACCGGAATGCGCGAACTGCACTCTGATTTGATGCGGGCGACCGCTGATCAGGTCGACCGAGCAGAGCGCGAACTGATTCTTCATGGTCAGGGCGCGATATTCCAGAATCGCCTCCTTGGCGCCGGGGCGCTCGGCGGCGAAGGCCGATACGCGATTGCGCTGCCGGTCTTTGAGCAGCCAGTGGCGCAGGGTTCCGGCCGGCGGCTCGGGGGTGTGCCTGACCACGGCAAGATAGCGTTTCCCGATGGCGCGTCGGCGAATTTGTTCGGAGAGCCGAGCCGCCGCCTTCGAGGTTTTCGCAAACACCATGATGCCGCCGACTTCGCGGTCGAGCCGATGTACCAGGCCGAGAAACACGTTGCCCGGTTTGGCGTATTTCCGTTTGAGATAGGCCTTGAGCAGGTTCAGGGTGTCGATTTCGCTGTCGCGGTTTGCCTGTACCGGGCAGCCGATGCCCTTCTCGGCCACCAGCAGGTGGTTGTCCTCGAACAGGATATGCGAGCCTGGACGGGGGCGGTTCACGAGTCGGCCTCCCAGCGGGCGAATATGCCGCATGGCAGAATCAGCGGGCCGGCTCCGATCGGGAGCCCCAGTTCACCTTCCTCGATCCTGCCGCCGTGGCTTTCGCCGAGAGTCAGCCGGAGCAGGTTTTTCAGCGCCAACGGCGACAGGCCGGTGGTGTAGCAGTTGACCAGGAAGAAAAGCGGCCGCTCCGAAAGCAGACCGCGACAGAGTATGATCAGCTCGGAAAGCGAGCGTTCGATCTGCCACAGTTCACCCTGCGGACCGCGTCCGTAGACTGGCGGATCCATGATGACCGCATCGTAGTGGCGGCCGCGGCGATGTTCGCGCTTGACAAACTTGACTGCGTCGTCGACGATGAATCGCACTCTGCGGTCGGTCAGGCCGGAGGCCTGCAAGTTTTCCCGGGCCCAGCCGACAATGCGCCTGGCGGCGTCGACATGGCAGACTTCGGCCGCTCCGGCGGCCGCGCAGGCCAGGCTGGCGCCGCCGGTGTAGGCGAACAGGTTAAGGATGCGCGGTTGGCCTCGGCCGGCTTCGATCTTCTCTGCCATCCAGTCCCAGTTGACCGCCTGTTCGGGGAACAGGCCGGTATGCTTGAAGCCGGTGGGCTCGATCATGAAGGAGAGGCGATTGTAGCTGATGAGCCAGCGTTCCGGCAGCTTTCTGCGGTACTGCCAAAGGCCGCCGCCGCTTTGGTTGCGACAGTAGACGGCGTCCGCCGTCTCCCACAGCGCATTGTCCGCAAGCCGCGGCCAGACTACCTGCGCGTCCGGCCGGCGCAGGGTGAAGTCGCCCCAGCGCTCGAGCTTTTCGCCGCCCCCCGCGTCGAGCAGCTTGTAGTCCTGCCATTGTTCAGCGATCGACAGCAAGATTGGCGCTCCGCTTATTCAACCAGTTTGATGAATCTTTCCAGCAGTTCCTGGTCGTGCTGAAGCGTGCGCATGATGTCCTCGTATTCCTGCGCCTCCATGCCGGACTTTTCGACGGCTTTCAGGATCTCCTCCTCCGCCTGCGCGATCCGGGTTTGGATTGTTGCCTGGTCATCCTCGTCCCGCAATTCTTCCTGCAAAGCCTTTCCGATCGCCTGAACGGCGACATAGATTTCGGCCGCCTGCTCGAGTTGGCGGTCGCTGATTTGCCCCGGATCCAGGGGGGGGGGTGGCGGGTCGGCCTGCTCCTCCGGTGGCTGCTGCCTCTGCATTTCCTGGATAAAGGCGGCCAAAAGCGCCTGATCCTGTTCCACCGCCTGCATGATGCCGATGTATTGTTCGCGATCCAGGCCGAGTTCGCTCAGAATCTTGATCATTTCGGCTTCCGCCTCTTGAATTCGAGCCTGAATCACATCCTGATCCTCGATTCCTTGCAGATCTTCCTGGATCTGCTCTTGAATCCCGGCAATCTTGAAGGAGGCCGACACCGCCTTTTCAATCTGTTCCTCGCCGACTTCCACCTTTGGCTCGGGCATGGCCTCCGCCGACTCCGTCTCGCCCCGGATCTGACCGAACGGCAGAAGCGTCGCGCAGGCGGCCGCGGCCGCGATCAGTTTAATGATTCGTTTCGGCTGGCTTTTCAGCATTTCCCTTTTCCTTTTTTTGGGGTTCCCGCCTGAGTGATTGGCGCGCCCTTTTTCGGGGGCGAATCCATTCATCCGTGCTACTGTACTACTGTAAAAGTATACTGTGTCACGATTTTTCGAAAATGCGAATTCCGCAAGTCGTTAAACAAAGAGGCGTTTTTACCATGGTTGAAGGCTGGCCGCGAACCGGACGGATTTGGCGGGGTTGTCTCCTGCCGGCTGCAATTGGTGGATTGACCTTGTCCTGTCTGCAACTTTCGATTGACCATGGCAACCATGGTTCCGCAGGCGAAAGCAGGCTTGGGCTGCCGGACGCTTCCCACGACCACCTGCCTCGGTGGCGGGGATTCAATCTGCTGAACAAGTTCGCGCTCGAATGGTCGAACGGGCCTTTTGACGAGTCGGATTTCGCCCTGATTTCGGAGCTGGACTTCAATTTTGTGCGGTTGCCCCTGGACTATCGGACTCTGATCGTCGGGCAGGACTGGGAGCGTTTCGACATGCAGGCCTTGGCGGAAGTCGATCAGGCGGTCGAGTGGGGCGGAGATTATGGGCTGCATGTAAACCTCAACCTGCATCGCATTCCCGGCTACTGCGTGAATCCCCCGGCCGAGCCGCTCGATCTGTGGAATGATGCGGAGGCCTTGCGGGTGGCCGCTCTGCACTGGGCCGAATTGGCCCGGCGCTACCGCGGCATCGACAACCGCAGGTTGAGCTTCAACCTGATCAACGAACCGCCCGACATGCCGGCCGCCGAATATCGCCGGGTGATCGAAGTTCTGGCCGAGGCGGTGCGGAGTGAAGATCCGAAGCGGCTGATCATTGTCGACGGCCTTGCCCACGGCCGCCGTCCGGTCGCGGAGCTGATTGCCTTGCGGGTGGCGCAGAGCGCGCGCGGCTATGCCCCTTTCGGGCTCACCCACTATCGGGCCGACTGGGTCGAGGGCAGTCGGGCCTGGCCGACTCCGGCCTGGCCGGCACCGCCTCTCAACGGCTACCTGTACGGGAACCGCAAGCCCGACCTGGCCGCGCCTTTGCGGCTCGATCTCGAGTTTGACGAACCGGCGGTTTTGCGGATGCGCGTGCATCGGGTATCCGATCGGGCGCGACTGCTGGTGCGAGCCGATGGCGAGATTGTCTTCGATCGTCTGTTCGTCTGCGGCCCCGGCTCGGGAGAATGGCGGGAAAGCCGCTATCGCGAGGAGTGGGACATTTACCAGAACCTTTACGGTCGCGACTACCAGGCCGAGATTCCGGAGGGCGCCGGGCATCTGCAGATCGAGGTCGCGGAAGGCGACTGGCTGCAAATTGCCGAATTGTCCCTGCGCTTAGCGCAGACGGATGGTCGAGGATTGGTGCTGAAGCCAACCATGGACTGGGGACAGCCGCCGGGGCGGCTCGCGGTCGAGGCGCACAACGGCGAGTTGCGGACGGTCGAAGCCGATCCGGAGGCGGGTCGGCGGGTACTCTGGCGGGAGACGGTCGAGCCCTGGCTGCGGCTGCGTGAACAAGGGGTCGGAGTCATGGTCGGCGAATGGGGGGTCTATCGGCACACCCCGCACGATGTCGCTCTGCGTTGGATGACCGATTGCCTGCGGCTCTGGCAGGAGGCCGGATTCGGCTGGGCGCTGTGGAACTTTCGCGGCCCCTTCGGCCCGCTGGACAGTCGTCGTGCGGATGTCGAGTACGAAGAATGGCGCGGCTTCCTGGTCGATCGGGAGATGCTCGATTTGCTGCGGCGCCACTGAGTTAGGCAGCTTAGGCGAACCGTCGGCTATGGCAAAAACGGTCGGCAGATGTAAGTTACAATGGTTCCGTCCGGGGCGTGTCAACCGGCGGTTGAGAGTCGATCAGGCGTGTCTGAATCGAATGAAATCGAGGAGAGGGCAAGTTTGAAGATGCAGGAAAAAATGGCCATGATCAAGGAGTTTCGCCAGCTTTACGGAGGCTCGCCGACCGGGCTGGCCTACGCTCCGGGGCGCCTGGAAATTCTGGGCAATCACACCGACTACAACCAGGGGGTGGTGCTCAGCGCCGCCATTGACCGCGGCACTTTCTTCGCTCTGTCGCCGGTCGGGCAGGGCGGCGATGGAGTGTGCCGGATTCACGATCTGCGCAGTGGCGACACTGTCGAGTTTCGGCTCGATCAATTGGAGCATCCGCAGGCCGGCGACTGGGCCAACTACGTCAAGGGGGTGATTGTCGAGCTGCACAAGCGCGGGGCGACAGTTCCCCCGTTTCAGGCCGCGATTCGCAGCACGATTCCGCTGTCGGCCGGCATGAGCAGTTCGGCGGCCTTGGAAATGGCCGCCGCTCTGGCCTTGTGCAAGCTGGCCGGCCTGAGTCTTTCGACTTTGGAGCTGGCGCGCATCGGGCAAAGCTGCGAGAACAACTATGTCGGCGCCCGCACCGGCCTGATGGATCAAATCACCTCGCTCAACGGCCGAGCCGACCACCTGGTCTTTTCCGACTTCCGCTCTCTGGCCGTGACCCCGGTGCCGATGCCTTCCGGAGTCGCCTTGATTGTGGCCAATTCCATGGTTAAGCATGTGCTGACCGGCGCCTACAACGAACGCAGAATCCGCTGCGAGGAGGCGGTGGCGGAACTGGCCAGACATTGGCCGGGCGTGCAGGCTCTGCGCGACGTTACCCGGCAGCAGCTCGATGAGTATCGTCCGCAGCTCGATGCCACCACCTATCGGCGGGCTTTGCATGTGGTCGGCGAGAACGAACGGGTGTTCGCCGGCATCAAAGCTCTGCGCCGTCAGGACCTCGAAGCCTTCGGCGGCCTGCTTTTCGCTTCGCATGAAAGTTCGCGGGTTAATTTCGAAAACAGCTGCCCGGAACTCGATGCCCTGGTCGAGCTGGGCAAGTCCCTGCCCGGGATTGTCGGCGCCCGCCTCAGCGGCGGCGGCTTCGGCGGGATCAGCGTGCATTTGGTCAGGCAGGAGCAGGCGGCGGAGTTCGCGCGGCGACTGGCCGCCGCCTGGCAGTCGCGGACGGGGCGGGCGCTTGACCCGATCATTTGCCGGGCCGCCGACGGCGGCCGGCTGCTCGAGGTCGCGCCCGACGCGTGAGTACGCGTCAGAATACGGTAACTATAACGCAATTTTGGAAAAATGGAAAATGACGCAACAGGCTGGTTTGGAAAGCATGGAAAAGCTGGTGTCGCTGTGCAAGCGCCGCGGCCTGATTTTTCAAAGCTCGGAAATCTACGGCGGGATCAATGGTTTTTGGGACTACGGCCCCTACGGCGTGGCGCTGCGGCGGGCGGTTGAACAGCTTTGGTGGCGCTGTATGGTCGAGGAGCGGGAGGATGTCGTGGGGCTGGACTCGACGGTCATTTGTCATCCGCGGGTCTGGGAGGCTTCCGGCCATTTGGCTCAGTTTTCCGACCAGATGGTTGATTGCCGCAAGTGCAGGAAGCGCTATCGCCTGGATCAGATGGAGGATGTCGGCCGTTGCGCGGCCTGCGGCTCGACCGAGCTGACGGAACCGCGCGATTTCAACCTGATGATGAAAACCTTTGTCGGACCGGTTTTCGACGAGGATCATGCGGCTTGGCTGCGGGCCGAAACCTGCCAGCCGATCTTTGTCGACTACGAATTGATCCGCCATTCCTCCCGCCAGAAGCCGCCCTTCGGGATCGCCCAGATCGGCAAGGCCTTCCGGAACGAGATCAATCCGCGCTTCTTCACCTTCCGCTCGCGCGAGTTCGTGCAGATGGAGATGGAGTTCTTCTGTCGGGAGGATGAATCCATGCGCTGGTTCGATTATTGGCGCGGGCAGCGCTGGGCCTTCTACACCGAGAGATTGGGGGTGGATGCCGACAGGCTGCGGATTCACGAGCACGAAACCCTGGCCCACTACGCCAAGGCGGCTCTGGATATCGAGTTCGCCTTTCCCTTTGGCTGGGGCGAGATCGAAGGGGTGCATCATCGCGGAACCTGGGATCTGACTCGTCACGAGGAATATTCGGGGCGCGACATGCGCTATCTGGATCAGGAAACCGGGGAACGCTTTCACCCGACGGTGGTCGAAACTTCCTGCGGGCTCGATCGGATTTGTCTGATGCTGCTGGCCAACGGCTACCAGGAGGATTCGGCCGAGACCAGGAAGGCGGGCAGGGACGAGGATACGCGCGTGGTTTTGCGGCTGCCGGCCAAGGTGGCGCCGGTGCAGGCGGCGGTTCTGCCGCTTTCCCGCAAGCTGGCGGAACCGGCCCGCAAGCTGTTCGATGATCTGCGCTTTCGCTGGCGAACCGAATACGATGAAACCGGCAGTATCGGCAAACGCTATCGGCGGCAGGATGAAATCGGCACCCCCTATTGCATAACCTATGATTTCGATTCCGAAAACGATCAGGCGGCGACTATCCGCGATCGCGACCGGATGACCCAGGAACGGGTCGGACTGGAACAGATTCCGGCCTGGCTGGAGCAGCGTTGTTAAGCGAGGAACTGCAAAACATGAACGGCAGACGAAAACTGACCATGATTCTGATCGCCTTCGCCCTGGGGCTGAATCTGCTCCTGGGGTTGCGGGTCTATTCGCGCGAGGCCAACCATGGCGACGAGGCGGAAGCACTGCGGCAGTTGAGCGTGATGATGCGCGTAATGATGTTGATTCGCCAAAATTATGTGGACGAGGACAAGACCGACTATCAGTCGCTGATTCAAAACGCGGTGCAGGGCATGGTTTCACAGTTGGATCCGCACAGCTCCTTTCTCGATCCCGACGACTATCGCAACCTGCGCGAGACCACGGAAGGGCAGTTTGGCGGAATCGGCATTATTGTCACGATGCGCGAGGGGGTGCTTACCGTGGTCAGCCCGATCGAAGATACCCCGGGCAGTCGGGCCGGCTTGCGGG
>SLSR01000001.1 GCA_007130365.1 Lentisphaeria bacterium | reverse complement strand
TAAAATAATCCGTGAGCCGCTGATTGCAAGTTGACGTGAGCCGTTGTCGCATTAGTTTAAGTCTGGCTTGGCCTGACTGCTGCATGAAAAATGACGGCCTGTCATTTGTCAGGCCAGAGTTTTAACATCAACGGCATAGCGACAAGGAGATCAAGCAGGAAATGAAAAAGGCTTTGATGGTATGGGGCGGCTGGGACGGGCATGAACCGAAGCAGTGCGTGGATGTCTTCGCACCCTTTCTCGACGAACAGGGGTTCGAAGTCGAAGTGTCGGACACCCTGGACAGCCTGGCGGATTCGGAGAAGCTGGCGGAATTGAGCCTGCTGGTGCCCTGCTGGACAATGGGCAGGATCGCCAAAGAGCAAAGCCAGGGATTGCGCGAGGCGGTTCGTTCGGGAGTCGGCCTGGCCGGCTGGCACGGCGGGATGGGCGATTCCTTTCGCGAGGATCCTCAGTATCAGTTTGTGGTTGGCGGCCAGTTCATCTGCCATCCCGGCGGGATAATCGACTATCAGGTGGACATTGTTTCCGACCACCCGCTGGTTGCCGGCATTCCCTCGTTCAAAATGAAGTCGGAACAGTATTATATGCACACCGATCCGTCGAACCGCGTACTGGCCACCACCACTTTCAGCGGCGAGCACGCCGGAGTCGACTGGATCAAGGGCTGCGTGATGCCGCAGATTTGGACCCGGCCCTACGGTGCGGGAAAAGTCTTCTATTGCGCGCCGGGACATGTGGCCGCCGACTTCCAGGTCGAAGAATTGAAGACGATCGTGCAGCGTGGTCTGCTGTGGGCGGCCCGCTGAGAATCTCCAGCCCTCGGAATCAGCCTTCAGGCTTGCATGGGGCGGATTGCGGAGTCCGCGCGGCCGGCGGGGCGGCGATAGACCGCGACCGCTTCGCGAGCGGCGCCGGCGAAGACGAACCAGTAGTCGAATTCAGCGATTCGCGCCTGTCGCACCCGAACGCGATCCCGGAAGTCCTTTGGCGGTTTGCCCTGATGCAGGGTCGCATCGTCGGGCGGTTCGCCTTTCCACCAGACGCTTGGCCTGATCCCGTGTTCGGGGCTGTGGCCGCCGACCAGCCATTGATATTCCAGCTCGGCGCGAACTCGGCGCAGCTCCGGATCGCGGGCGGCAATCCGATGAAACAGGCGAAAGCGACTGGTCAGACTGCGCGGCGGGCAGTCGCCGCGTTCGCCCGCCAGTTCGCCGGCCATGAACTCAAAGAAACCGGCCCCCTTTATGGTTGTCGCCATTCTGGTCGCGCGGCGCAACTGCGGCTGGTTGTAGAAGTCGTCGACAAACCGAGACACCTGTTGGGCGATCAGCAGTTCCTCGGGGCTGATGCAGTCGCCGCGCAGAATTTCGTAGGGGGGATCCGGGGCGAAGGCCAGGCCATGGTTCGCGGCCTGCTCGCGAAGCGGCGTGCCCGGCAGCAGCTTAAGCGTCTCAAGCTGAATTTCGGCCGGCTCCAGTTCGATCATTTTGTCCAGGTCGCGGAGGGTTTGAGCCAGGCTGACCCGCGGCAGTCCGGCGATCAGGTCGGCATGCACCTCGAGATTGGCCAGGTGGCAGAGGAAGGCCAGGCCTTCCCAGGCCGCTTCGGCCGAGCCCGGCCTGCCGCTCTTCTGCAACCCCGGCGCCGATCCGGTTTGCAGCCCCGCCTCCAGGTGCAGGCGGTGCGGTGGAAAGGCCGCGAGGCATTGCCTGGTTTCGCGGTCGAGAAACCCGGGGTGAATCTCCAGGTGGAAGCGCATTTCGGGGAATTCCTCGGCGAAGATTTCCAGCAGAGCCCGGCAGCGCGGCGGGTGGCTGTTGAAAGTGCGGTCGAGCACTCTTACTTCGCAAACCTTTCGGGCTTGCAGATCGCCCAGCATGGCGCGCACCTGCGGCGGCGAGAGAGTCTGCACCGAGCGGCTGGCGGCGCTGGCGCAATAGGCGCACTTGCCAAAGCAGCCGCGAGCAGTCTCGATGGTTGCGAACGGTCGGGAAAAGTCATAGAACCGACTGCCGGTAGGCAGGGGCAGGGCGCGCAGCTCGCCACCGGTCAGCTCGGCGCGGCCGTTGTCATGGTATTCCCCTTGCCGGCCGAGCCAGCACAGGCCGGGAACGCTCGGCCAGTCCAGTGGATCGTCAAGCACCGACAGAAAACGTGAAAAAGCCAGGTCTCCCGCGCCGCGAAAGACTGCCGCCACCGCCGGTTCGCCGACCAGAAAATTCCGGTTGTCGCCGAGAAACTCGGGGCCGCCGAGAACGATTGAGCAGGTCGGCTGCATGGCTTTGACGCGGCGCAGCATCTTCAGCAGAGGTTCGCGATTGAACAGGTAGGCGGTAGCCGCGACCAGGCGCGGCGCGAAGCTCGCGACGCGGCCTGCGATCAGGTCGGGCCGGTGCTTGACGGTCGCGTCGACGGCCTGCCAGAGCCAGTCTCGCTTTTTCCCCTCTGCCTTGGTCGACGAGCTGTGGGCCGCATGCAGCAGCGGCAGCGCCAGTGACGCATGGGAATGCGAGGAATTGACCGACAGCCAAACCAGGGTGGGCGGGGCTGCGGTTGTTGGTGCGACGGTTTGACTCATTGTTGTGCCCCAAACTCAACTCCAAGATGATTCCAGCAATCTCGAATTTAGCATAAATCGCGATATATTCATCTGCCGCCCGGAATTTTTCCGGAAATCCAAGGTTCCGGCACCATTGAATGTATCCGGCAAGACCATGAATTCTCAATTGCTTCTGGAAAACATCCGCAATGTTCTGATTCGGCTCGAAGAGACAATCATTTTCGGATTGATCGAGCGGGCTCAGTTCAAGACGAACCGAGTCATCTACACTCCGGGCGCCTGGCCCGAGGCGACCGGGCAGGAAAGCATTATGGGATTTCTGCTGCATCGGACCGAATGCAATCACAGTCTGCTGCGGCGCTACACCAGTCCGGACGAACACCCCTTCTTCTCCGATCTGCCGCCGCCCGCTCTGCCGCGTCTGCGCTTCGACGAAAACCCGCTGCTCCCCAACCAAGTCAACCTGAACCGCGAGATTCGCGAACATTACGAAGCCAGCATCGTGCCGTTCATCTGTCAGGATGGCGATGACTCCCAGCATGGTTCGAGCGCGGTTTGCGATGTCAATTGCCTGCAGGCCTTGTCCAAGCGCATTCATTACGGCAAGTTTGTGGCCGAGAGCAAGTATCGCGAGCAACCGGAGGCGTTCGCGGCCGCGATCGAAGCCGGGGATTGCGGTCGCCTGCATGAAATGATCACCGACCGGGCAACCGAGGAGCGAGTGCTGCGAAGAGTCGCCCGCAAGGCCTTGAACTACGGGCGCGATCTCGACGATGGCGAAGCGGGCAAGGATTGCGGCAGCCCCAAGATACAGCCCGAACAGGTGGTCCGGGTCTATCGGGAATGGATCATTCCGACGACCAAAAGAGTGGAGGTGCTTTACCTGCTGGAACGGCTGCGAGGCTGATTGCTAAGGCGTGCGGAATTGTCTGTACGTTTTTTCAGCGGAAAACTATAGCGAACAACGATTTCGCTGGCGGTTTTCCCCCTGAACTTATGAAGGTGAAATGGTACGAGAGGGGGGATTTGAACCCCCACGGGTTGCCCCACTGGAACCTAAATCCAGCGCGTCTGCCGATTCCGCCACTCTCGCTTCCAATGTGAGCGGTCAGATCCTCTCGACTATCGCCAG
>SLSR01000119.1 GCA_007130365.1 Lentisphaeria bacterium | reverse complement strand
TCAGCTCGTGGATTCCGAGCCCGAGAATCAGGGGCACCAGGGTGGCGTCGCCCGCCATCTCGCCGCAGATGCTGACCCACTTGCCGTGCTCGTAGGCCACCTGCACCACTTTCTGAATCAATTGGATCAGCGACGGATGGCTGGGCTGGTAGAGATAGGCGATGGTCGGATTGGCGCGGTCGACCGCCAGGGCGTACTGGACCAGGTCGTTGGTGCCGATGCTGAAGAAGTCGACATAGGGCGCCAGTTTGTCGGCGAGCAGGGCGGCGGCCGGAATCTCAATCATAATGCCTACGTCCATGTGGCGGTTGTAGGGCGTTTCGGATGCGTCCAGCTCCTGCTTGGCCTCTTCCAGGTGGCGAAGCGCCTCCTTGACCTCTTCGAGAGTCGAGATCATGGGAAACATGATCCGCACCTTGCCGAAGGCGCTGGCCCGCAGGATCGCCCGAAGCTGGATTTTGAACAGCTCGGGGTTGGCCAGGGAAAAGCGGATCGCCCGCATGCCAAGAAACGGGTTGAGTTCGTTGTCGAGCCGGAAGTTGGAGAGAAACTTGTCGCCGCCGATATCCAGCGTGCGGATGATCACCGACTGCGGATAGATGTCCTCGGCAACCTGTCGATAGGCCTGGAACTGTTCGTCTTCGCTGGGCAGTTTCTCCTCGTTGACAAAAATGTATTCGCTGCGGAACAGGCCGATCCCGACCCCGAACGACTTGCGGATTCCGACCACCTCCTCCGGCAGTTCGATATTGGCCGCCAGCTGGACGCGGAAGCCGTCGCGAGTCTCGCTGGGCAGAACCATTTCCGACTCCAGCATCTCGAACCACTTTTCCTGGTCGCGAATGCGCTGGCGGTAGGTTTCCAGGGTCGGTTCGTCGGGGTTGGCGATCACGGTGCCGCGCAGGCCGTCGAGGATCAGCAGGTCGCCGTTGTGGATCAGGTCGAACGTGTCGGCCAGTCCGACCACGGCCGGCATTTGCAGGGCGCGCGCCATGATCGCGGTGTGCGAGGTGCGACTGCCGATGCGGGTGGCGAAGCCGAGGATCTTGTCCCGGGTCATGGTGGCGGTGTCGGAGGGCGACAGGTCGTGCGCGATGATGATCCGCGGCTTGGTCAGCTTGCTGATGTCGGTGGTGGCTTCGCCGCGCAGGTTGCAGATGACGCGGTTGGCGACGTCCCGAATATCGGTTATGCGATCCCGAATATAGCTGTCGTCGACCTGCCCCAAGACTTTGGTGTAGCGCTCGATCGCCTTGTCGAAGACGAATTCGGCGTTGCGCCTGGTTTCGAGAATCCGCCGCTTCACCTCCTGAATCAGGTTGTCGTCGCCGACGATCAGCAGGTGGGCGTCGAAGATGCTCGCGTCCTGTTCGCCGATCAGGTCGGCGATGCGCTGGCGCAGCTCGGCCAGTTGCCCGCGCGACTTTTCGAGCGCCTGTTCGAAGCGCACGACCTCCTCGCGCGCCTCCTCTTCACTGAGGGTCTGCTCCTCGACGCTTCCCAGGTCGCGCCCGACGAACAAGGCCCGGCCAATGACAATGCCGGCGGCGACTCCGATGCCGACAGCCTTGACGTTTTTCTCGTCCGTCTGCTTGTGGCTATTTTTCTCCAAAACCATCCTCGAAAAGTTGTTCGATGGCATTCAGTGCGCGGTCGGCATCCTCGCCGACCGCGACAAAAGTCAAGGTGCTTCCCTGGTCGGCCGCCAGGGTCATCAGGCCGAGAATGCTTTTGCCGTCAACCTCCGCGCTGTCGCTCCTGATCGTGATCCTGGCCTTGAATTGAGTGGCCGTCTTGACCAGCAGGGCGGCCGGCCGCGCATGCAGGCCAAGGTGGTTGCGGATAGTGAAGTTGCGAGACAGTTCCTTTGCTTGTCCCATGGCCGATCGTGTTTTCGAGCTTTTCGCCGCCTGCCGCAGCTTTGTCGCGGCTCGCGAATGGTCGAAAATTCCTTATAATATAGAATGTCCAGTCCGGGTTTCAATCATCATCAGGCCAGCCTGATGGCAGGTCGCCCATCCGCCGCGGCGAATGATTCAGGACAGCAACAGCTCCTCGTGATGGTCGATCGTGGTCAGGCTGCCCGAAACCACAATCTGATGCAGCGCCTCGAAATTCGCCAGCCACTCCTGCACGAACAGCTCGACCAGCGGGATGCGCGCCTTGTCGAGCAGGGCGTCGCGCAGCATCAGGTAGCCGACGAAGACCGCGATTTCCATTTCGCAAAGCCGCCCGCTCATCAGCGAGAAATATTCCCTGTCGTCGCGCTTCTCGACGAATTCGACTGCCTGGTTGAGCTTTTCGCGCGCCATGTCCACCCGGCTGGCCAGCCGCCGCAGCCTGCCCTCGAAAGGCAGATGGCTGATCTTGTCCATCAGCGGCTCCAGCACACGCTGGACAACGCCGCCGATCGCGGCCACATACTGAAGCTGGGTCGTGCCTTCGTAGATGTTGGTGATGCGGGCGTCGCGGTACAGTCTTTCGGCCGGGAAGTCCCGCATGTAGCCGGTGCCGCCGTGTATCTGGATGGCGTCGTAGGCCACCTGGTTGGCCACTTCGGTGGCCATCGCCTTGGCCAGGGGGGTCAGGGCGGCGGCGATCCTGGAATACTGTTTCTCGCGCCGGATCATTTCCGGATCGCGCTCTTCGGCGTGCCGGTTGGCTTCTTCGTAAGTGTCGCGCAGATCGACATAGCGCGTGGTTTCGTAGAGCATGGTGCGGGTCGCCACGAGCTTGACCCGGTTGCGGAGCAGCATGTCGTAGACCGCCGGGAACTTGATGATCGGCTGTCCGAACTGTTCGCGTTCGCGGGCGTATTTCAAAGCCTCCCGGTAGGCGGCTTCGGCCACCCCGAGAGCCTGCGCCGAAATCGCCACGCGGGCGCCGTTCATCAGCGACATGACATAGCGGGTGAGACCGCGCCGCCGCTGTCCGACCAGCTCGGCCGGCACGTTGTTGAACTGCAGCTCGCAAGTCGGCGATCCGTGGATCCCCAGCTTGTCCTCGATGCGGCGCACCAGCAGGTTGGGGCCGCTTTCGCAGATGAACATGGAAAGTCCGCGCCCGTCCTTGGAGCCTTCCTCGGAGCGGGCCAGAACCAGCAGCACCTTGGCGCAGCCGTTGGTGATGAAGCGCTTCATGCCGTTGAGATGCCACTGGTTGGTTTCGGCGTCGAAATGCGCCTTGAGCTGAACCGCCTGCAAATCGCTGCCGGCTTCCGGTTCGGTCAGAGCCATCGCCCCGTCCGCCTCGCCGGTGCAGAAGCGCGGCAGAAAGCGGGCTTTCTGATCCTCGTCGCCAAAGCGGCTGATGGTTTCCGCGATGTCCTGCAGGCCGAACAGGTTCTGCAGGCTGGCGTCGGCCCGCGACACCATTTCAGTCATCATGGTATAGATCGTGACCGGCATGTTCAAGCCGCCGTAGCGGCGGGGCAGCATGACCCCCATAAGCTGGGCGTCGGTCAGGTTCTTCAGGTTCTCCACCGTGCCCGGGGCGTAGTGAACCTTGCCGTTCTCCAGGCGGGCGCCGGTTTCGTCGACTGCGGCGGCCCGCGGCGCGATCATCTCGCCGCGGATTTCGGCGGCCATTGCCAGCACCTTGTCGTAGCTGTCCAGGGCGTCCGCGAAATCCTCCGGGGCGTCTGGGAACTGCTCCTTCTGCCGGAATTCCTGCTCCTTCAGCTTGACCGATTCCTCCAGCCCCTG
>SLSR01000183.1 GCA_007130365.1 Lentisphaeria bacterium | reverse complement strand
TTGCCTGGCTTCAGCTTGTTCCGGGCTGGGGAAGTGGATTATTCGCGGGCAGCCAGTCTGTCTTCGAGTTCGCGGTGGAATTCCGGACGCAGGGTGGCCTGGTAGACCGGGCGGACATGGCTTTCCATGCAGACGTTGTCGACTTCCCGCTGGTTTTCCACGGTGAACCAGATCTTCAGCCGGTCGCCGCCGCGGGTTAATACCTCGACCGCCTTTTCGCAGTCGTGATAGAGTTCGCCCCAGCGCTTTTGCAGGCAGGAGACGATGGCGGCGGCGGCCGAGCCGGTGCCGCAGGCCAGGGTTTCGTCCTCCACTCCGAACTCGAAGGTGCGGATCGCCAGTTTTCCGGGCTCGCCCAGCTGCACGAAATTGGCGTTGATTCCATGCGGCTGAAATCGGGGATGGTGGCGGATCAGCGCTCCCCAGTGATTGACTTCCATGTTTTCCAGATCTTCGACATAGGCAATGGCGTGGGGAACTCCGATGTCGACCTTGGTCAGAATCCAGGTTCGCCCCTCGGTTTCGAGTCGGATGTCGGGTTCGATATTGGTTGGCTTCGGGATGCAGACGCGCGTCTCGGTGGGGCTGTTTTCGGCAATCAGCCGACCTTGCGCCGTGCCGGCACGGGTGATCATGGTCACTTCCGGGCCGGGAACCAGGCCTTCGCTGATCGACCAGTAGGCAAAGCAGGCCGCGCCATTGCCGCAGAGCCGGGCTTCGGAGCCGTCGGGTTCGAGAAAGCGGGCGACGATGGTGGCCGAATTGCCGTCGTCGACCTGGTTGGCCACGATCAGACCGTCGGCTCCGACCGCCAGGCCGCGGCGACAGAGAAAGCGGGCGAAGACCGAGGTTGCCCGGGAGTCTTCGAACAGTCGGGCGAAGCGGCCGGTGGTGTTGTCGAGGCAGATGAAGTCGTTGCCCGCCGAATTGAGCTTGCTGAAATGGATTTTATCGGGAAGCATGATTTTTTGATCCGCGAGAAAATGGGGTGAAGTATGCCCTGGTCCCGTGAAGTTTCAGTGGCGGTATGGATGGGGCGCCGCGGCCGGCTATCGCTTGACCCGGCCGGAGGCCGAGCCGGCCATCAGGGCTTCGACTTCGGCGCGGCTGCTGTAGTTGACGTCGCCGTAAATCGAATGGGCCAGGCAGGAGGCGGCCACCGCGAAGGCGACGGCCCGGGCGGGCGCCTTCAGCTGTTCGTCCATGAGCGCGTAGATCAAACCGGCCGCGAACGAGTCGCCGCCGCCTACCCGGTCGACGATGTCGCGGATTTGGTAGGGGGCGTACTGCTGGTTTTCCAGGGGGGCGAAGCAGACTTCGCCGGAGGCCGTGTCGTAGAGCATGGCGCCCCAGTTGTTGTGGCTGGCCGAAATGCTCTCGCGCAGGGTGATGGCGACCTTTTCGAGTTGCGGGAACTGTTCCGCGATCTGTCTGGCGACCTCCGGATAGCGTTCGATGTCGAGGCGGCCGCTGGCCATGTCGCTGGTGCCGGCCCGGATGCCGAGCACATCGTCGGCGTCCTCTTCGTTGGCGATCAGCACCTGGACGCCGGGCAGGATTTCGCGCATGGTCTTCTCGGCCAGCTCGCGCGGCTTCAGGCGGCTGTCCCAGCGCCAGAGCTTTTTGCGGAAGTTGAGGTCGCAGGAAACCGTGGCGCCGCGCCGGTTGGCCTGGGCGACGGCTTCGCGGGTGGCTTCGGCGGCGGTCTTGGAGAGGGCTGGGGTAATGCCGCTGACATGCAGCCAGCCGGCATCCTCCAGGATGGCCTGCCAGTCGTACTGTTCGGCAGGGGTGGTGGCGATCGCCGCTCCGGCCCGGTCGTAGACCACATTTGACGGCCGCTGATTGGCGCCGGCCTCGACAAAATAGAGGCCGAGCCGGCTGTCCGGCACTTTCGCGATGTGCGCGATCTCGACGTCGAGAGAGCGCAGAAAGGCGGTGCAGGCTTCGCCCAGCGGGTTGTCGGGGAGGGCGGTAACCAGGGCGGCGCGGCCGCCGAGCATGGCCAGGGATGAGCAGACGTTGGCCTCGGCGCCGCCGAAGGTCAGGTTCAGGCTGCCGGGCGCGACCTGGCGCAGCCGCAGCCAGCCGGCGGGCGCGAAGCGCCCCATGATTTCACCGAATCCCACCACTTTCTGCCTGGTCATGCTTTATCTTCTCCTGTGGTTGCGTTTTTTCCGTTTTATTCGTCGCCGAGCGACCGAAGCAACCGCGCTCCGGTCGGCGCACCAGCATATTATTTGCTCCGAAAGAGCCTGTTGGCTCGGTTTATTGTGCTGACGCGAAGCGTCCTTGGAGTGCGGTGGCCTGGCACCGCTTTGATATAGCCGCTATTCGAAAGCGGCGAGAGCCCGCCTGCTTGCACCGCGTGCCTGGCGCGGCAGGCGACTCGGGGCTACCTAACCCGGTCGGTTCCCGATCAATCAACTAATTTACAGCCATCCCCCATGGGGCGGCTGTGATTCATCAAGGCCGGTTGCGGTAGAGCGACGACACGCAGATGCCGCAGATCTGTTCGCCCTGATTGGCCAGCTCGGCCAGCGCCAGGCGCATTCGATCTTCGGGTTTGCAGGTTTTGAGGCATTCGTTGTGATCCTTGTCCTCTTTGCGGCAGATCGAACGGTCGTGGATATGCCGGCAACCCCCGGTTTCGTCGGTTTCGACTTCGAAAAGGTGGAAGGTCTGGCGGTCGGCGCCGCGGCACAGGGAAAGGGTTCGCATTTTTTCTTCTCCTTATGCTTTTGGTCAACAACAGGGGACTGATAAATGTGGTTTAAGCAATGTCTCGCTTGCTTGTTCAACAAGTTAGCGGGCAATCGTTCAAGTTCAAGTGATTCGAGTCGGCGGCGGCGCAGGCGGCGGCGAGCGACTCGGGAACGACACAGGAAAAGTCGCCCCTCTTCAGTCGGTCGATCAGGTCGCGCTCGCTTTGCGGCGGCGGGTCGAACAGGTTGTAGTGGTGGCCGAAGGCATCCGCCTGATGACTGTCCGAGTTGCTGACCGTGGGGATGTCCAGGCGCCGGGCGACCTCGAGAATATTCGCGAATTCCCGCGGCGGCGTGTTGTGCGAGCAGATTTCGATGGCGTCCGGGGGAAATCGCCGGATGTCCAATTGAATTTCCGGCTGATAGCGGAAGGGATGGGCAAGGATCATGGCGCCTTCGCGCCGCCGGCTCCAGGCATGCAGTTGCGGCCAGTCCCAGCCTTCGCATTCCAGGGCTTGATCCTGAATGCCGAGAACCAGCACATCCTCGCCGTCCACTCTGACTTCGACGCCGCCGAAGACCCGGAAGGGGGCGTACCGTCGGTTCAGGCAGGCGAGGCTTTCGCCTGGAACCAGGTGGAAATGGTCGGTGAACACAATTGCGTCGAGTCCGACCGCGATCGCGGCCTCGACTTGTGCGGTTTCCGAAGATTTTCCGCAGCCGGAGCGTTCCGCGCTGTGGACATGAAAGTCTATTTTCATTGAGTTTGTCTGGCTCGGGTTGACCTGAATCCATAAAACCTGAATCCGTGAAAAAATTGGCGAAAAGTGTATTCTTGACCTTGTCTGCAGCGATTTATGAAAAATCACAGCATCACCCGATGGGTTGAAGTATATTTTCGCCAATTTCTCCGCTTCGGGAATTCCCGCGGCGGCACATCTGCTTTGTTGGAAGGCATCCGCGGAGCACAAGTTCAGTAAACCCCGTTCTTTTACTGAACTTGTACTGAACTAAAAATGCAAAATCGTCTATTTGAAAAAAGC
>SLSR01000256.1 GCA_007130365.1 Lentisphaeria bacterium | reverse complement strand
CGAGGAAAAGTCGAATTGCCCTGGCAAAAACGGGAAACCCCAAGATATTATACTTTCGCGGAAAAAGGCATGCCACATAAAAGGCATGCCACATAGAAATTTGCGCCATGAAAATCAGTGCCAGGCTAACCGTATATTCGCTGTCCTCACTGTTCGCGGCGATCGCCCTGGGGGTCTCCCTGCTCTTCCTCTGGGACCGGGAAGCCGGCGGCTTTCCCGACTGGAGACTGGCTCTGACTATCGCCTCGACCACCCTGCTGCTCGCCTTCCTCTGCATCTACTCGATCCTGCTTCGACACGGTGTCATGACCCCGCTCAGGCGCTTGCAGAAAGCCGTGGAAACCATTGCCGGAGGCAATATCGACCAGGAAATCGAATCGGCGGAGGAGGACGAGATCGGCGAGCTGACCCGGGCTTTCGCCAAGATGACGCGGCGGGTGCGCAAGTCCTACAATGTATTGCGCGAGGAAGTGGCGCATCGACGCGCCATTGAAAACTCGCTGCGCGAAAGCGAACGCAAATATCGCTACCTGGTCGACGCCATGAACGAAGGACTGGCCATTCTCGACCCCGAAAACCGCATGACCTATGTCAACGACAAACTCTGCCGAATGCTTGACTACAGCCGCGAACAACTGCTCGGGAAAACCATTTTCGAAATCCTCGACAACGATGGCGACCGAACCCGCCTGCGCCGCCAAATCAAGTCTGGCGAGGAGGATGGCGGCGGACAGGAAATCGCCTGGCGGCGACAGAACGGACAGACCATGTTCACCCTGGTCGCACCGCGCTCGATCTATGACGACGGCGGCGGCTACCATGGATGCTTCGCCGTGGTTACCGACATCACGCCCCGCAAACGGGCGGAAAACGCCCTGCGCGAGGAGAAGGAACGCCTGGCGGTAACCCTGCGCAGCCTGGGGGAAGGCGTGGTGGCGACCGATGTCGAAGGCCGAATCATGCTGATGAACGAGGCCGCCGAAACGATGACCGGGTGGTCTCTGGAGGACGCCCGGGGAGAACCGGTGGAAAACGTCCTGCACCTGCTCGACGAAACCTCGACCTCCGGCGAGAACCGCAGCCCCGCCCCAGCCCAGGCCGACGAAGCCGCGGAGAACCCGATCAGACTGGCCCTGGCCAGCGGAGTCGGCAAGGCTCTGGACTGCCATGTTCTCGACTGGAACCGCAACCGGATCACCATTTCCCTGAACGGCGCCCCGATCCTCGACGACCGCGGCAAAATCGCCGGCGGGGTTCTGGTCTTTCGCGATGTGACTTCCGAACGAAGCTGGGAGGAAGAGGAGATCAAAGGCCAGAAGCTGGAGTCGGTCGGACTTCTGGCGGGCGGCATCGCCCACGACTTCAACAATATCCTGACCGTCATCATCGGCAACGTATCTCTGGTTCGCACGCTGCTCGAGGACGATTCGCGAGCCGCCGTGCTGCTGCAAGACATTGAAAAGGCCTCGACCCATGCCCGCTATCTGACCCAGCAGCTCTTGACCTTCTCGAAGGGCGGAGCGCCGCTCAAGGAGTTGGTCGCACTCCACGAAATCGTGCCGGAAACCGTCGGCTATGTCCTGCGCTCGGCCAAAGCCTCCGTGAAATTCGACCTGACCCCCGACCTCTGGCCGGCCGAAGTCGATATCGGACAGATTTGCCAGGTCTTTCAAAACCTGGTGATCAACGCCTCGGAAGCCATGCCGGACGGCGGAAAAATCCTCCTGACCGGCGAAAACCGCACAGTCCTGACCGACGACTCCCTGCCCCTCGCCCCCGGTGCCTATGTCCGAATCTCTGTCGAGGATCAGGGCCGCGGCATTGCCCGGGAGAACCTGGAGAAAGTCTTCGATCCATATTTCTCCACCAAGAAGTCGGGCATCGGGCTGGGACTCGCCACCGCCTACTCGATCGTCAAGCGGCACGGCGGCTATATCGGAGTCGATTCCGAACCCGGGAAAGGCACCAGATTCGACGTCTACCTGCCGGCGCGGCGCGAAAGGCCGCCGCAGGAAAGGCGCAAGTATCGCGACCGCCTGGTCCAGGGCGAAGGCAGAATCCTGGTCATGGACGACGACCGGGCGGTGCGGGAGCTGCTGCGCCGAATGCTGCAAACCCTGGGCTACGAAGTCGAGACGGTCGAGAACGGTCGAGAGGCCATCGAGAAATTCCGCGCCGCCAGCCTCGCCGCCCGTCCCTTCGACGCGGTCATCCTCGATCTCGTGGTGCCCGGGGGCACCGGCGGCAAGGAAGCCGTCGGGGAAATTGTCAAACTCGACCCGGATGCCCGGGTGATCGTCTCCAGCGCCTATTCCAACGACCCGATCATGGCCGAGTATCGCGACCACGGCTTTGTCGGAGTCGCGGCCAAACCCTACGACATCCGCCAGTTGAGCGCCACCCTGAGCCGGGCGATTCGCGGCGACTCGGTCGAGAATCAGTAGTTTCGCGCTATATTACACCAACACTCTTTTCGCCATTTTTCCCGCGGACACAGGGGATTGCCGTGACCAGGCAGCCGGACAAGCAAAAGCAACTGAAGCAACTCGACGAGCAACTGGTCGAGTTGCTGGCCCGTCGCTTTCGGCTGACCGACGGCAGCCCGGAACTCGGGCAGCGTCCGGAGAGCGTGGAAGCCTGGCTGCGCCAAATCGCCGCCGACGGCGGACTCGACGAGGTGCCGAAAAATGTGCTCAAGACCATGTTCCGCGAAGTGAACTCGGCGGTCGCCGCCCGCCAGGCGGTGCGCAAGATCGCCTTCCTCGGCCCCCCCGCCACCTTCACCCACCAGGCCGCCCTCGAATATTTCGGGTCGGCAGTCGACTTCCAGTCGCAGGCCACGATCGCCGACGTCTTCGACGCGGTCGTCCGCCGCCGCTGCCATTTCGGCGTGGTGCCGGTGGAGAACTCGACCGAAGGCGCGGTCACCCACACCCTCGACATGTTTGTCGACACTGAGTTGAAGATCGTCGCCGAAGTCAACATGCCGATCCACCACTGCCTGCTCTGCCGCGGTGCGCGCGACCAGTTGCAGACCGTGTACAGCCATCCGCAAGTGCTCGGCCAGTGCCGACTTTGGCTGCAGCGCCATCTGCCGAAGGTGCATTTGGTCGAAGTCTCAAGCACCACCGAAGCCGCCGCCCGGTGCAGCCGCGAGGCCCGGGCCGGCGCCCTGGCCGGAAAACTGGCGGCCCGCCAGTACAACCTGCCGATCGTCGAAAAGAACATTGAAGACTTCAGCGGCAATACAACCCGCTTCCTCGTGCTCGGCGAACAATCCCCGCCACCCTGCGGCCAGGACAAAACCTCCCTGCTTCTGGTGGTGCGCGACCGGGTCGGCGCCCTCTACGACGCCCTGCTGCCCTTCGGACGACACCAGGTGAACCTCACCTTCATCGAAAGCCGCCCCTCCAAACGGCGCAACTGGGAATACTACTTCTTCATCGACCTCAGCGGACACGCCGAAGACCGGGCGGTGGCCGAAACCCTGCGGGATTTGCGCGAGGACTGCGAATTCGTCAAAATTCTCGGCAGCTATCCCCGCGCCACCTGACCTGATCAATGCATGCGAATCCGGCCAGGAGTAATTAATGAGTTCGGGGGGAGCTGTGAATATTTTTAACGCCTAACGCCTAACGCCTAATGCCTAACGCCTAACGCCTAATGCCTAACGCCTAACGCCTAACGCCTAATGCCTAACGCCTAACGCCTAATGCCTAATGCCTAACGCCTAATGCCTAACGCCTAATG
>SLSR01000137.1 GCA_007130365.1 Lentisphaeria bacterium | reverse complement strand
TTATGGGAGTGTGAGCTTCGGATGACAATGAGAGCGGCAGACCGGCCGGCTGAGCGGCTGGATGCAACAGGCAATGGCAAGTTGTCGCCGGTTGCCGGCAACAGTGAAGTGAAGGTTCGGGTCGGGGGATCGCTTGGCCTGTTGCCTTCGCTGTTGGTTTTGGCTCTTGCCGGGGTCGGGGGAGCCGCCCGTCACCCTTGGGTATTGATCGTCTGCGTGTTCCTGGCTGTGGCCGGTCTTTTCTTCAACAAGCCTCCGATTCGCGCATCGCTTATGTTTCTTTGGTGGGCGGGCATGTTGTTTTTTGTCTGGCACTTGTTCACGTTGGCTCCGTTGCCGGTAAAAAGCCTGGGATCGCCCCGCACGGAATATTTCGAGCGGGCGCACGAGAAACTCGCCGAGCTTAATGAGATCATGTCCGGCGGCTCCGGATTGCTTGAAGGGACTGACGGCATTGCGGTCTCGAGGGGGGTTGCGCAGGGGGTGGACGGAGGTTCTGTCCGATCCGGGCGATTGACCCTGAACCAGGCGGGTACGCGGCGCTTTATCGTGATCGCGATTGGTGCCTGGGCGATGTTTTGGCTGACCACCAGCATGAGTCACGGTCAGCGGCTGCGCTTTATGGGGTTTTTGGTGGTTGGCGGCGCAATCGTCGCCGGTTTGGGGATTCTGGGGCGGCACGCCATCCCCTTCGGGAATCGGATTTGGTGGCTGTTCCCGACCGACCACGCGGTGGGGGGCGGCCCTTTTGTCAATCGCAATCACTTCGCCTCGTTTTGCGCGATTCTGGCGCCGGTCGCGCTCTCTTTGATTTTGGCGCCGACGTCCCTGTTTCGGACTGCGTCGAGACCGGCGAATGATTTTAGCCGCCAATCGGGGGTGTCTACTCGCCCCTCGCGGATATCGCGTGGGCGTTCTTCGCGACGGCGTGGTCGCGATCGGAAGTGGGGGAGCTGGGTCGATTGGTGGCGAAGCTTGTCGCAACTTGGCCGCTGGCGCCTGGTTTACGGTGTAAGTTTTGGGCTGTTGGCGGCGGCTTCGATCCTGTCGCTGTCGCGGGGCGGCATGGTGATGCTGCTGATCGGGTGTCTGGCCTGCTCTCTGTTCTGGGTCGGGAGCCGTCCGTCGACCGCTCTGGCCGGAACGGTTCTGGTGATCGGGTTGCTCTTCGCCTTTGTGCTTTGGCCGTCGCAGGCGGTGCAGAATCGGATTTCCACGATTCGCCATTTGTACGATGCGTCGCCGCGCCGGGCCCAGATGACCCGGGAGGCTTTCCGGCAATGGCGCGACTTTCCCCTTTTGGGCGGTGGCGCCGATTCTTTTCGAGTGTTGAACGGGGTATACCGGGTCGATCCGGCCACCACTTCTCCACTCTATGCGGAAAATGAATACGCTCAAATACTGGCCGACCACGGTTTGCTGGGGGCGATGTTTTTTCTGACTCTGACAGTGGGTTTGCTGATTGGTCTATGGGGTAATTTTCACAGTCGCTTTCAGCGTACCCGTTCTCTGCGGGTATTGCGCGGCACTTGGGCCGATGATCCGGAGATTGCGCGACGCCACATGGAACTCTACGGGCCGGTGGTTTCATTGCCGATTCTGGCGGCCGCCGCCGGCGTGGTCGTCGGGTTGATGTTTCATTTCTCTGGCGATTTTCCGGCGCGAGTTCCGCTCAACGCCTTTCTGGCGGCGAGTTTGCTGGGGCTGGCCATGCCCTTGCCGGAGAATGCCAATCACGAGCGGGGGACGGTCTGGCGTTGGCCGCTGCGTCTGTTCTTTGCCTTTTCTTTTTCTGCTCTGATTTTTTGGTCGGGTCAACGATTGCGGTTGGATGAGCCGGCTTATCTGGAAAGGGACAGTGTCGGCGTGGAGCGCTTGCAGGCGGCGATTCTGGCCGCACCCTCATACTGGGTGCCGTGGTCGGAATTGTCGTACCTGCTTCGCGCCAAATCGCTTCGCCAGCTTTACGGTGAGAATCTTTCGGCCGACGATCGTTTCGACCCTTTTCGGCTGTATGGTTTTGGGGCGCAGTGTTTGGAGGTTGCCACTGAGCTGAGTCCGCGAGACTGGCGGCTGTGGAGGGAACTGGCCAGAATCCGCATGAGCACGGTCGGCGCAGCCCCGCATCAGGTCGATGAGCTGTGGCGGCGGGCGGCCCGCCTGGCGCCCGACAATTTAACGATCTGGCTCGACTGGCTGAGTTTCGCGCTTTCCGGCCCCTATTATCGGCAGATTCAGGAAATCGGCGAGTTGGCGGCCGGCGAATCCACGCCGCGAGTCGGGGTCGGAGTATGGCGCGAGATTCGGGCCTGGGCGCGTCGAGAGAAATTTGCCGCCTATGAATATCAGGCGGTACTCCGCTTGACTGAGCTGCAGCCTCGTCGCCGTCAATGGTGGAGTGAGCTGGCCAGGCTGGCGCAGGCTGACGGTGACGGGGAGGTCGCGATCGGCGCCTGGCGCAGAGTCGCCGAGCTGCAGCCGGAAAATTGGCGGAACTGGTGGGAGCTGGGCAAGCGTCTGCTGGAAAGCGGCGCCGACGATGAGGCGAACCGGGCTTTTCAGCAAGCTATTCGTCTGCATCCGCCAATCCGCGAACGGGTGGATGAGTTCTGGCGCGACTTCAAGCTGTCCAATTGATCGGGATGGAGGTTTGCCGGGATCGAGGCCTGCGAACAAACTGCATTGTCAGGGGTCTAAAAAACGCATTGCCATCTCGCGAATCATAAAACGGGGTGGATCGTGAACCATCAACGGAACGATGAATCGGATGAGTGAGATGGCGGAAGCCAAAACTTTGCAGCGTCGACAGGAGCCGCTGATTCCCTTGCACGGATGGATGCAGATCGCGGTGCTTGGGGGGTTGTTTGTGCTGTTGCACCATTACGTGTTGCTGCTTCTCTACCAGGCCGGCCGCAACGACCCCAACTGGTCGCATATCGTCGCCATTCCGTTCATCAGTGTCTATATGATCTTCCGGCAGCGCGAGCGTTTGCGAAGCTGCCCGGTGGTTCGCGACTACAAAGGCCTGGCGATTTTTCTTTTTGGTTTAATGATGTACGGTGCGGGGCTTCATTTGAGCAGCACCATGGTCATGGGTTATGGGATGGTTGTCGAGCTGCTCGGGTTGGTTTGGTTTTTTGTCGGCTCGAAGGTCATGGCCACATTGTGGCTGCCGATTTTGTATCTCGGTTTCGGTGTTCGCTTCACCTTTCTCTATACTTATATATCGCTGGTTTTGCAGCACGTGGCGGCGGCGGCCGGCGCGGTGGCGATCAATATTCTGGGGCTTCCCTTCGGGGTGGAGGCCGACAACATGGGGGCGCTGCTGACTGTCTACCACAACGGAATGCTGGTGAATCCGCCTTTGAACGTGGAGGAGGCCTGCAGCGGGTTGCGCAGTCTGATGGCACTGACCGCGATCGCGGTGGCGATGGCCTTTGTCGACCGTCGTCCCTGGTACAGTCGGGTGTTGATCATGGTCGCGGCGGTGCCGACGGCGGTGGTGGTCAATGTGTTTAGGATTACCGTCACCGGGTTGTCCTATCCCTTTCAGCCCGAGCTTAGTCGGGGGGACGCCCACGATTTTATCGGGCTGCTGATGCTGCTGCCGGCGATGGCGGTGCTGATGCTGATAATGAAGTTGTGCGACCGGAACTGGGGGGTCAAGCCCTGGTGATCGGGCGGCGGGCGCATCAGGAAACTTGTTCTGGTTGAACGAGGAAGCGAACTATGATTGCAGCGCAGAAGTTTGACGCGACAGCGGCGGGAAAGGCTTTCAATCCGACCTTCCTGATTGCGGTGGCCATCTTGGTGGCCGCCTTGTTTGGGATGCGTCTGATTACCTCGGCCTGGTCCTGGGCCTTTCATAAGGAAACGGTGCCGCTGGTGCGCGAACTGAATACGATCCCGCGGAATATCGGCCCCTATCAGTTGGTGCGCAGCGAAGTGATGCCGCCCGATATTGAGAGACAGCTTGGCACCGACAAGTATATCTCCTATCTGTATCGCGATACTCGCAAGGAGCCCGAAGAGGCGGGTTCGGCGATCAGTCTTCATGTCGTGTACTATACCGGGAACCAGGAGCCGGTCTCGGCCGCCCACGTTCCCGAAATCTGCTACGAGGGCAGCGGCTTCACCCGAGTCGACGTGCGACAGGTGGAGTTGGAGGTGGAGTTCCAGGGAATGCGCCAATTGCCGGATGGCGCGGTCGAGGCGGTTCTGCAGGACGGCTCGACTGTGCGTCTGCCAGGTTCGACCATTCCGCTTCGGGAATTCGAGTTCATGGCGCCGGGCGCCAGCGAAACCGGGACGGTGTTGTACTTTTTCTTTTACAACGGCCGCTATGTCGCCGCCCGCCGCGACATAACCTTCCATTTTCTCGATATTGCCTCGCGCGCCGTTTATTACAGCAAGGTCGAAGTGGCGCCGGGCAGATTTGTTCGGGACGTGGTCGACCGGGAATTCAGCAGCTTCGTTCCCGGCACGGACAGTGCCGAGGAGACGCGCCGCCTGGCGGCCGAGTTTATGGGCTGGCTGGTGCCGGAGATCAAGGGTTGCCTGCCGGACGACGCTCTGTTTATCGATCTGTCGTCGGAAGATGTTGCGACGGGCGCATTATAAGACTTTGAGTTATGGAAAGGGAATGTTGTTTTCACAAAGGGAGATTTTGAACGTGAAGGAAAAAGTTGAGAAAAGGGCTGAAAAGCGCCCGGTGAGCCTGGCTAAGAAGGTTTTGGTCATTGGCGGGCTGCTCTTTGTGCTGGGACTGGCCGGTTTGTTCGGGCTGTATCGTTTTTATCGCTACTATCAAAGTCCTGCCCGCTTTGTCGAGCAGGCTCGGGAATTGGCTGCGCGAGGCGAGTACGAGGCGGCTTCCGACCAGTACCGGAGAGCTTTGCGGCAAACCCGCTCGCCCTCGGCGCGGGTCGAGATTCTGGAGGCGATGGTGGACAATATGAGCCGCGGCGAGCCGGATGTGCCGGATCGCATGCACGAGACTTCGCGGACGATTCTTGGGCTTTACGGCGAGATCGTCCGGCTTTCCGAAGACCGTGATCAACCGGTGCGGCGCAGCCTCGAGGCATCCTTCAGGATCGCGGAGAATTTGAATTCCCCCGGCTTCTGGCGCGAATTGGAGCAGGTGGCGCAGTTGGTGCTTCGTTTGGACGGCGGCAATCGACAGGCTCGCAAGTATCTGAACATATCCAGGTTGTTCACGCGGCAGCCGGAGCAGCGGACAGAGCGATTTTTCAACGAATTGCTTGACGAGTTCATTGCCTTGAGCGAGGACGACGACGATCCCGATCTGGTCTATTATCGGGCACTGGCAATGACGGTTCAGGCCGGCACCATGGATCAGGAATATATGGTCGGGCGTCGCCGCGGCTTGCTGGATCGGGCAGTGGCTCTGCTGGAAGAGTATGTGGCGGAGCATCCCGAGGATGCGCGAATGCGAGTGCGAAGCTTGCGGATCGCCATGCAGCGCCTGCTGAACACTCGGGATCAAGGCTATGTCGCGCATTTCGTCGAACTGATCGAAGAGCCCTGGCGCGACTTGGGCGAGGAGCCGGAGCGCGCGACTTTGGCGGCCTACGAGCTGGCGCAGATCTATTTCATGGTCTCGCAGTTCGCCGGCGGCCGGGTGGTCGGGGTTGGCGAGCCTGATTTTGTGTTCACTGTGGACGGCGACGAGATGCAGCGCCGGGCTGTCTCCTTGCTGCAGTCGATTGCCGGAGACGATCTTGTCGGTTTGCGGGCCTTGCATTTGCTGGCTCGTATCGAGCGCGGGGCGGGCGACCGCGAGTCTGCTCTGGCGGCGGTCGACCGAATGCTGGCGGAGGATGTCAAGTTTATGCCCGGCCCGGAGGTGGTGGTGGCGTGGAGCTATCAGTTGCAGGCTCGCTTTATGCGGATCGACATGTGGCTGGAAGACTACGAGGAGAGCGGGGACGGCTCGATAATGGAGCGGGTGGAGCATGAGATTTCCGGGATGCAGGAGAGAATCGGCGAAGAGAACCCGTATGTTCAGCTGATGCTTGGGCGCGTCGCCTATCTGCGGGGAGAATACAGAAGGGCGGTCGGCTTGTTCGAGAGCGCCGAGTCGACCCTTGGGGCGACTCCGCAGAGTTTGCTGTTTTCCGGGTTGAGCCTGTTTCGGCTGGGCGAAACCGGTGCCGCCTTGCGCAGGTTGGGTGAATATGTGCGGACTCCGGGGCAGGATGCCCGGCAGCGACGGCAGGCTTTGGAGGCTTTGGCCGAGTCCGCCGTACGTCTGCGGCATACAGATCAGGCGGTGGAAATCAGGCGGCGGCTGGTGGCCGAATACCCGGATTGGCCACAGGCTCGCCTCGGCTTGGTGCAGACTTTGATCTTGCGCGGTCGACTCGGTGGCGGCATCGAGCGGGAAACGGTGGCTGAAATCGACGGACTGCTTGAACCCCTGGTGGCGGTCGGCGACGCGACGGCGGTGGAGCAGGCGGTTCATTGGTATTTGCAAACGGAAAGAGTGGAGAGGGCGGAGGAGTTGCTGGTCGCCTTTCAGGCGGAGAATCCCGAGATCGGCTGGGCCAATTCTCTGTTGTATTCGGTGTGGCAGGGACAGGGGCGCGAGGACGAAGCGCGAAGGTTGGCCGAGCAGGTTGTGGAGATGGCGCCGGCCGGGACGACTCGCGACTATTTGCGAAAAGCCCTGGCCGACGAGGACGGCTGGGGTGACTATCGGGTTGGCTTGTTGAATTTGGCTTTGCAGGACGACGAGGTGCGGCGGCAGACTGAGGTTTATCAGTTGTTGCGGCAACTGCAGCGGACGGAGGAGGCGCGGCAGGTCTTGCGCGACCTGGAGCGTTCGCATGGTGGCGACCCGCGGGTCATGGAGTTGCGCTTTGTCGCCGCCCTGGCCGAACAGGAATGGGCGAAGGCCGAAGCGATCGTCGGCCAGGCCATGGCCGAACCGGAGACCGAGGTGTTTGGCGAGCAGTGGAAGGCGCGCCTGGAGATTGTGCGCGGCAACCCGCTGGCCGCGGTCTCCCGCCTGGAGAGGTTGGTCGACCGGGGCGAGTCGAGTTCCTCGGTGTTGACTCTGCTTGGAGTGGCGCACGAACAGCGCGGCGACCTGGGGCAGGCGCAGGAGCGGCTGGAGGAGGCGCTCGCCTTGCGTCCGGACAGCCTGGAGACGGTGCGCCAGCTTATATCGGTGACCGCGGCGCGGGGCTTCAACCATCAGGCGATGAACTATATGCGACACGCTTTGCGGCTGGCGCCGCAGGACGAGCAGATGGTGCGCAACTTTCTCAATCACATTCAGGAATTCGAAAGTAGCGAGCAGGCTTTGCGGTTGCGGCTGCAACTGGCGCAAATGAATCCGGGGGATCGGGAGAATCGTTTGCAGATCGCCAACTTGTACTTGCGCAACCGAAGATTCGAAGAGGCCTCCGAGCTTTTGCGGGAATTGCGCGCCGAGGCGCCCGAGGATTTTGTCGCGGTTCTGCTGACCGCCCGCATGATGGCGATGACCGAACGGGTCGAGCAAGGCCGTGAATTGTTGCGTGCGTTTCTGGAGATGCGCGGCGACGCGGCCGGTGCCATGGCCTGGACTCAGTATGCCGAATTTCTCGAACAGACCGGAGCCGAATCGTCCGAGGTGGTGGAAGCTCTCGAACAGGGGCGGGCGCTCGAGGAAGAGCGCAATCCTATAGCCAGCCGCTACCTGGCCAGCTTGCGGGCGCGGGTCGGGGATACCGACGACAGCCTGCGCCGGTTTGCGCAGTTGCATCGGCAGACCGGCGACAACGCCTATCTGCTGCAAATGGCCGAGTTGAATCACGAGGCGGGAGACTATCAGCGGGCTCGGCAACATCTTGACGCCTATTTGGAGCGGGAGCGGATGACTGCGCGAGTGGGGCTGCTGCAGGCACGAATTCAGATTGCCGAAAATCAGCCGGCGGCGGCCTTGTCAACTCTCGACCGCGTGATCAACCTGGCGCCGGGGCTGGCCGAAGGCTATCTGTTCCGAGCCCAGTTGTTGTGGGAAAACGAAAGCCTGCGCCGCTCCGGATATTCGGTGCGGCAGGATCTGCAAAAGGCGCTTGAGGCGGATCGGAATTTGGCGCAGGCTCGCTATCTGCTGGCGCTTTGGCTGGCCGAGAATCAGCGCCGTGAGGAAGCCATCGAGCATTTGCGCCAGCTTTTGGTGCGGCACCCGGCCAACAGCCAGTACCGGGATCGGCTGGCCCGGCTGTATATGGCCGAAGGCGCCTATTCCCGATTGCGCTCGATGATCGACGAATGGGCCGGACTGGCTTCGGAAGCGGACAGTCGGGAAGCCCTGCTGGCTCTCTGGTGGCGAGCCCGCCTGGATCGAGCCATGGGGAATCGGGAACGGGCGCTCGAACACTTTGCCGTGCTATACGAAAAGGCGCCGGGCGATGTCGGGGTGGTCAACGACTACCTCGGACTTTTGCTGGAAATGCAGTCCTACGACCGAGTGATCGCAATGGTCAAGGGATTGCCCGACGAATTGCGCGACCGGCCGGGGATGCAGTTGGTGGCGGCTCAGGCCATGGCGGCGACCGGCGAGGAGGAGGGCGCGCTCGTGGCTTTGGTCGATGCGTTCAGCAAGGGACGGGCCGATGTCGGTTTCCAAAACCGAGTGCTCGAGGTGGCGCAGCGGCACTTGTCGGAAGATGGCTGGCGCGACTTGCTGCCGATGCTGACCCCCTACGACTCTGGTCGGCTGACCGATCTGTTCCGAGCCGCGATCGACTATGAGCGTGGGGAATGGGCGCGGGCCGCCGAGCGTTTGCAAGGTCTGCGCACTTCGCTCGACCGGGAAAGTCCCGCCTATGTTCGCGCCTTGATGCTGCTGGCCGCATCCTTGAGCAAGCAGGGGCGGCACGCCGAGGCGGAGAGTGTATTGAACGAAGCGGTGGCGGTGGTTCCGGACAATCCGGTCATCTTGAACAATCTCGCCTATGAAGTGGCCACGATTGGCGACCGTCCCTTCCGGGCAGTCGAACTGGCGGAGCGGGCTTTGGCGAATGTTGCGGCCGACAATGTCGAGATTCGGGCCCATATCCTGGATACTTTGGGATACGCCCAGCATTTGGCCGGTCTTCTGGCCTATGCCGAGACCTCCCTGCAGCGCAGTCTGCGCGAGCGGGAATTGCCGAGCGCCTATCTGAACCTCGGCCGGGTCTATCTTGGACAGCAGCGGCCGCGGGAGGCTTTGCGAGTTCTGCGGCAGGCTTTGGAGAAAGCCCCTGAAGCCGAGGTCAAACTGCGCGAGGACGCCGCCCGCCTGATTGCCCAGGCCGAGGCCGAACTTGCGCAGACCGAGGCCAACTGAGCAGACCGGCGCCGCAATTGAAACGACACTTTGCCAGGAAGTGCATTATTGGATAGACTGATTTTTCGGATTGCGATAGCGGGCGACCAGCCTTCGCATGGGGCTACGGCTTGGCAGGCAATAGCGGATTGCTCCGGGTGGGGTGAATCGCCTGCCCCTGTCGTTCCGGCTGAGGCGGACTATCGTTCACCGCGAGAGGAAGTCACGGTCGATTGCGCACACCTTGGTGAAAGTGGTTGATTGGACGGCATCTGTATTCTTTCGCTGACGCCTTGCTCAAGGGCGACAGGCTCTACAGCGCCTGTTGCAAGGCGTGCAGGACGCGCTCGACATTCTCCGGGCGGGCAGTATGTCCCATCAGGCCGATCCGCCAGATCTTGCCGGCCAAAGGCCCCAGGCCGGCGCCGATTTCGATGCCGTGCTCCGTCAGCAAACGGCTGCGCACCGCAGCTTCGTCGACCTCCGGCGGCACTCTGACCGCGTTGAGCATGGGCAGGCGGCATTCCGGCCGCACTGCCGGTTCCAGGCCAAGCCTTCCAAGCCCTTCGATCAGTTGCCGGTGGGCGGCGAGATGGCGGGCAAAGACAGTCTTCAGCCCCTCGTCCAAAATCACCTCGAGCCCCGCATGCAGGCCGTAGAGCATGTTGATCGGGGCGGTATGGTGGTAGCTGCGCCTGGCACCCTGCCAGTAGTTGACGATCAGCGACAGATCCAGGTACCAGTTCGGCACTTTGCTCCGGCGGTTGTGCAGTTTCGCAACCGCTTTTTCCGAAAAGCTCACCGGTGCCAGGCCGGGCGGGCAGGACAGGCATTTCTGAGTGCCGCTGTAGAAGGCGTCGACCCCCCATTGGTCGAGCCTTGTCGGCATGCCGCCGAGGCTGGTCACGCCGTCCACCAGATAGATGGCCGGCCTGTCCTTCAGTAGTTCTCCGATTTCCGCTGCCGGATTGGCCACGCCAGTCGAGGTTTCGGCATGAACCACGGCCACGATACGGTAGTCGGCCTGGTCGATTTTCTCGCGTACCGCCTCGACTTCGACCGGCCTGCCCCATTCGAACTCCAGCGAATCGACCCGGGCGCCGAGCCTTTCGGCCACATCCTTCATGCGCATGCCAAAGACCCCGTTGATCAGGATCAGCACACGGTCGCCTGGCTCGATCAGATTGACGAAACAGGTTTCCATGCCGGCCGAGCCGGTGCCCGACATTGGCATGGTACATTGATTGTCGGTCTGCATGACCTGCCGCAGCATGCTCTTGATCTCGTCCATAACCGCGATAAAGCGCGGATCCAGATGTCCGATCGTCGGTCTGGCCAGGGCGGCGTAGACTTGCGGCGGCACGCAGGAGGGGCCGGGCCCCATCAGCATGGTTTCCTCTACTTTACTTAAAGCATTCATTCCACTGTTTTCTTTGATTTGATCGATGGGGCTGTCATTGTTCGATAGCGGTTGATTGGGCTTCTGACATCTCCTGCCGGGCGATCGACCGGGCATGTCTTTCAGATTGGCGGCGGCAGGCCTCAATATGCTGCCGGGTCAGCTTGCGGGCGACTTCCGGTTTCGCCCGCGCGAGTCGCCTCGGGCAGCGGCCGGTCTTTTTCCATGGCGCAGCGCCGGTTGCCGGAGGCGCGGGCGCGGATTTCCGCGAGGAATCGCTCTTTCAGCTCTTCCCAGGGCAGGGTGGCGACCACCTCGCCATTGCGGAAGAGCGCGCCCTTGCCGCAGCCGCCGGCCACCCCGAGATCGGCGTCGCCGGCTTCGCCGGGGCCGTTGACGATGCAGCCCATGACCGCGATCTTGTCCAGGTCGACGCGCAGGCCGGCCTCTTCCAGGCTACGCACTTCGGCATCGACTTCGCGAACCAGCGAAAGCAAGTCGATTTCAGTGCGTCCGCAGGTTGGGCAGGCGATAATATCCGGACGTTCCCGGCGGCGGCCGGCGGCCGCCAGGATGCGGCGGCCAACTCTTATTTCCTCGACCGGATCGCCGGTCAGGCTGACCCGGATGGTGTCGCCGATGCCCTCCATCAGCAGAGTGCCCAGGGCGACGGCGGACTTGACGGCGCCGGCCTCCGGCAGTCCCGCCTCGGTCAGCCCCAGATGCAGCGGGTAGTCGGTGGCGGCCGCGAATCGGCGATAGGCCTCGACGGTGCAGGCCACCGACGACGATTTTAGGCTGACTTTCAGAGCCGGGCAACCCCAGTCCTCGAAGGCGGCGCAATGATCGAGGGCGCTGGCCACCAGGGCGGCGGCGCCGGCCTGGCCTCCGAATTTTTCCAGTATGCTAGGCTCGAGGCTGCCGCCGTTGATTCCGATGCGGACAACGACCCTGGCGGCGGCGGCGGCGCGGGCGATGGCCTGCCGTTGTCGGCGGTCGCGGATGGTTCCTGGGTTGATGCGCAGCCCCGGCATGCCGGCGTCGATTGCCGCCAGGCCGAGTTTCGGGTCGAAATGAATGTCGGCGACCAGGGGCAGTGGACTTGCCGCCACGATGCGGGGCAGGGCGCGAGCCGCCTCCTGATCCGGAACCGCGATCCTGGCCAGTTGGCAGCCGACCGCGGCCAGGCGCTCGATCTGCGCGACCGTTTCGTCCGGTCGGCGCGTGTCGGTGTTGGTCATCGACTGCAGCGAGACCGGGTGGTCGCCGCCGATCTTCAGGCTGCCCAGCTCGACGGTCCGGGTTCTGCGTCTTCTGAAGAGAGGCGGCGGCGAAGTCCAGGCAGACGTTTCCTTTTCGGCCTTTTGCATGACTGAAGGTTTCCCGTTTCCATTTGCTTTTTCGCATATGCGAGTCATATTGCAATCTTTTGTCTGTCGAACGGGCTTTTCCCCGGGGCGTCCGGCTGCGGACGCTCGCTTTGTCAGCAGGGGAATATAGCGTCGGCATCAATGGATTACGAGAGAAAGGAAAAATGGTGAACCAAACAACTAACGAAAACAAGAAATCCAGCATCGTTGACCTGGAAGATCTGCCGAGCATGGATGATTTGATGGCGGCAGGCGAAACCGAGGCCTTCGCGGCCGGCATGTTGACCACCGGCAAGATTGTGGACAAGCGCGAGAACTCGATCATCGTCGACATCGGCTACAAGGCGGAGGGGGTGGTCGACCGCGACGAACTGGTCAATTTCAAGGACTTGCAGATCGGCCAGGAGATCGATGTGCTGATCGAGATATTGGAGGACGAGGATCACGAGATGCCTTTGCTCAGCGCCCGCAAGGCGGAGACCATCAAGGCATGGAGTCACATCGCCGAGAACTACTCGGAAGGCGATGTCGTCAAGGGAATCCCCCGACGGCGGGTCAAGGGCGGCCTGATCGTCGATATCGAAGGGGTGGACGCCTTTCTGCCGGGCTCCCAGGTCGATGTCGGTCCGGTCAAGTACCTGGAGGAGTATTTGGATCAGGAGTTTGAATTCAAGCTGGTGAAGATTAGCCAGGAGCGGCGCAATCTGGTAGTCTCCCGGCGCGAGTTGATCGAGGCGGAGCGGGCCGAGCAGCGGGCCGAGCTGCTCAAGGAGCTGACGGTTGGCGACCTGCGCACCGGAAAGGTCAAGAACATCACCGACTTCGGCGCCTTTGTCGATCTCAAGGGAATGGATGGCCTGCTGCACATCACCGACATGTCGTGGGGGCGCATCGGCCATCCCAGCGAGATGCTTTCGGTGGGGGACGAGGTTGAAGTGATGATCCTGGACATAGACCAGGAAAAGCAGCGCGTGTCTCTCGGGCTGAAGCAGAAGGAAGGCAATCCCTGGGACGATATCGAGGAGAAGTATCCGATCGGCAGCCGGGTGCACGGGCGGGTGGTCAATGTCATGCCCTACGGCGGCTTTGTCGAACTGGAGGAGGGCATCGAGGGACTGGTGCATGTCTCGGAAATGTCCTGGACCAAGCGGGTCGGCAAGGCGGCCGACATGCTGGCGGTAGGCGACGAGCTGGATGCCGTGGTTCTGGATCTTCAGAAGGTTGAACGCAAGATTTCCCTCGGCATGCGGCAGTTGACCGAGAATCCGTGGGAGACTCTGGCCGCGCAATTCCCGCAGGGCAGCAAGGTCAGGGGCAAGGTGCGCAACATGACCGCCTACGGCGCCTTTGTTCAGATTCAGGACGACATCGACGGCATGGTCCATGTCTCCGACATGTCCTGGACGCGCAAGGTCAACCACCCCAGCGAAGTTTTGGAAAAGGGGCAGGAGGTCGAGGCCGTGGTTCTGAACATCGATCCGGCGCAGCAGCGGATTTCCCTTGGCCTCAAGCAAATGCAGGAGGATCCCTGGAACCGGATCGAGGACTACTGCAAAATCGGTGAAGTGGTCGAAGGCACGGTCACCAAGATCGCCTCGTTCGGCGCTTTTCTGGAACTGGCCAACGGAGTCGAGGGGCTGATTCACATTTCGCAGCTCAGCGAAGAGCATGTCAAGCGCGTCAAGGATGTGCTCAATGTCGGCGACAAGGTAACTGCGCGGGTCGTCAAGATCGATCCCGAAGAACGCCGGGTCGGGCTCAGCGTCAAGGCGGTGGCCGACGAGACCGGGGTGGTCGGCGGCGAGATGCCGGCCGCCGATCTGCGGCCGGGCCAGGATATCGGAGCCTTCAGCCACTTGATCGATTCGGCTCTGGCCGGAAGTTCACAGGCCGCCG
>SLSR01000240.1 GCA_007130365.1 Lentisphaeria bacterium | reverse complement strand
TTTCCCGCTTGATTTTTGCGTCCTCTTTGCGATAGCCTTTAATCTCTACGATCAGGTGCAAGGGGTTGTCAGCGTCCCGGCCATCGTCCACTTTAACGATGAAATCCGGAATGTAAGTGCGCTTTTCGGAACCATAGAGATACGGCACCTCCAGGCCAAGCCCATGGTTTTTGACATAGGCCAGAACACGGGGATGCTTTTCGGCAATGCGGCAGAATTCAGCTTCCCAGTCGCTGTCCATGATCAGCCAGTTGACGTGGCAGCGGTTGGCAAACCGGTCTGCCCTTTTACGGATTTCGCGCGCTTCTGGCAACCGCGATTAATCAGACGAGCGCCGCGCCAGCACCTTGGCCTCGTACTGGCGCACCGTATCCAGCCAAGCCATGCCAACCGGCACCCCCCGCTCCAGGCAATAATAATCCCACACCGCGCCGAACGGCATGGTCTTCAGCTCCTCCAGCCAAACCAGTCGCTCGGTGTAGTCCATTCTGCCCTCCGCCTGGCTCAGCGCCGACTCTGGCTCGAGCATGGCGAAGAGCAGCGCCTTGAGCATGTTGCGCATCCCGACCACCCAGGCGGCGACCCGATTGATGCTGGCGTCGAAGAAGTCCAGCCCGATATGCACTCTTCGCAGGGTATCGCCGCGAGCCAGCTCGCGGGCGATGGCCAGCAGCTCGCCGTCAAACAGAACCACATGATCGCTGTCCCAGCGCACTGGCCGACTGACATGCAGCAACAGCTCCGGAACGAACGGCAAAACGCTGGAGATCTTGTCGGAAATCGTCTCGGTCGGATGAAAGTGGCCGGCATCCAGACAAAGCAGTTTGCCCCGCGCGATCGCATATCCCAGATAGAACTCGTGCGAGCCCACGGTATAGCTTTCGGCGCCGATTCCGAACAGCTTCGACTCGACCGCCTCCAGGAGAAGAGCGGGATCCACCGGCGCGGCAAATATCCGGTCCAGTGAATCGAGCAGGCGTCGGCGCGGGCCGAACCGGTCGACCGGAACATCCTTGTAGCCATCCGGAATCCAGGTGTTGACCACGGTCGGCGTCCCCATCTGCCGCCCGATTTCGGCTCCGATCCTGCGACAGGCCAGGCCGTGCGCAACCCAGAAGTCGCGAATTCCGCGATCCGGATGGCTTAGGGTGAAACCGTCGGCCGCCTTGGGGTGCGAGAAATAAGTGGGATTGAAGTCGATGCCGTGCCAGTCTTTCCCGGCCCAGTCGATCCAACTCTGAAAATGTTCCGGTCCGATTTGATCGCGCTCGACTTGCTTGCCGCCATGATCAAGATAGCAGGCGTGCAGGTTAAGCCGATGCCTGCCGGGAATCAGGCTCAAGGCCTGCTCCAGATCGCGTCGCAGCTCGTCGATTGTCCGCGCCTTGCCGGGATAGTTGCCGGTTGCCTGGATTCCCCCGCCCGCCAACTCGGCTCCCACCCGTTCGAAGCCGCCTACGTCATCGCCCTGCCAGCAGTGCATTGAAATCGGCACCCTGGCCAGTCGCTCGAGCCCCCGTTCAACCTCGACCCCCAATGCCGCATAGCGCTCCCTGGCCAATGTGTAGGCCTGCTCAACTTGTCTGTCCGTAGCTACTTTCACTTGCGCCTCTCGCTATTTTTCATGGTCTATGAAGAATCGGCCTGATGGTCGCCCGAATTCGCCTGAATTAATCAGGCTACCCCTCGAACACGACAATCACCCGATGCTCAAGCTGCCGCCCGAGCACCTCGGAAAACAGCCCCGCAATCTCGCGGCGCCGCCGATCCCGGCGGCCGGCGCCTTCGCCGGCAAACTCCGCGGCCAACAACCGATCCAGTCCGAGCACGGTCAAATGTGCCGGATGCCGAGTTTTGCCGTCGGCGCGGCCGCTCTGCCGCAACAGCGACTCAAGCCCCCCGGCGAGTACGCGGCAAGCCTCGGCCAGGACCGGAAAAAGCCGCAGATCGGTCAACGGCCGCGACTCCCCGGAGGCGAACAGGCGCGACAGCCGGAGCCGCAGCCTGACCACCGGCAGAAGTTCGCTGATCGGACGTATCTCGAGCGCCTCGCGCTCGATCAGGGCGCCGACCTCCGGCGGCAGCGCAGCCTGCCAGAAGCCGGGAGTCATCAGCCACTGCCCGGAATTCGCCATTCGCTCTTCGCGCCGCTCCCGCTCGCTCCATTCGGAAAGCACATGCCGGGCCAGTTCGAGAATCAAACCATCCCCGACCCGGGAAAACCCCAGACTCTCCAGCCGCCGGCTAACCTTGCGCGCGAGACGCGGAGCCAAATGGCGCACCGACTTGAACTCCCGCTCCAGCAGCGCCACCACGCGAGCCGAATCCCAGGCCGCCTGACTTGCGTCCCCGGCCACCGCCTCGGCAATTCGGGAGCGCTCGGCAAAGCGGCTGGCCACATCGGCGTAGCCGGCGTCGACCAGCATGCGGGCAACCGTAAGATGCAGGGAGTCGCGGTCGAAAGTCGAGGCGCCGCTCATCGCGGCCGCGCAATCCTGCAAAGCCACCAGGGTATGGTCGACCAGCCAGCGTTCCTGGATGGCGCAGTCGCGCAAGGCCAGGTCAAGATTGCGCTCGACACTTTCCAGCTCGACCGGTTCGCCGCGCCCCTCGCGGTCTTTGAGCAGTATGCGTCGCGGATGCAGCTTTATCATAAACCCTCATTCACTCCTGCTTCTCGACCCTGGCGCCGACCCCGCCTGCCGCTTCCGGAGCGGTCAGGTTGCGGATTTCATGGATGAACTCGCCGACATCCTCGAAGCGGTGATAGACCGAGGCGAAACGCACAAATGCCACATGATCCACCTCGCGCAACTCGCCAATCACCAGCTCGCCGATATAGTGGGAGGGCACCTCGCGCTCCGGGTAGGTTTCCAGGCGGCGCGTCACGCTCTGCACAATCTTGTCGATCTGCGACTCGCTGATCGGCCGCTTCCAGCAGGCATGGCGAATCCCGCCCCGGATCTTGGCCGGATTGAAGTCCTCGCGCACGTTGTCGCGCTTGACCACCACCATCTCCGCGCGCAGCACCATCTCATGCGTGGTAAAGCGATGCCCGCACTCGATGCATTCGCGACGACGCCGGATACTGTCGCCCTCGCGAGAGACTCGCGTGTCCACCACCTTGTCGTCAAGACACCCGCACTTGGCGCATTTCATTGTCCGTTCTCCATCAATCGAAATTGCGGGCAACCCGCCAGACCTGCCGCGCCCGCCCGCTTGCCGGATCGCATTCGACCACCGTGCCATGCAGGGATATCCCCTGGTTGACCACGTCGAAGCGAGCCGGCATCCCGGTTGAAAACCGCTGCAACACCGGCGCGATGGCCCGCCCGAGGATTGAATCGCGGGCGCCGACCATGCCGACGTCGCACTGAAAGGCGGTGCCCCCGGGCAGAACTTGCTCGTCGGCCGTCGCCACATGCGTGTGCGTGCCGAAAACCGCCGTTGCCCGACCGTCAAGATAGCGCCCCATGGCGATCTTCTCGCTGGTCGCCTCGGCATGGAAGTCGACCACGACCACCGGAGACTGGCCGCCGATCTCCGCGAGAATGCGGTCGGCCGCCGCAAACGGGCAGTCGGCCTGGTTGTTCAGAAAAGTCCGCCCCAGCAGACTGATCACCGCCACCTCGACCTTCTCCTCGGTCTTAAACAGGCCGAAGCCGCGCCCCGGCTGTCCGGCATAGACATTGGCCGGGCGCAAGACCCAGGGGAAATGGTCAATCTCCTGGACAAAATCCTTCTGATCCCACATGTGGTCGCCGCCGGTCACCACGTCGACCGCCGGAGCGGGTGTGATCGAGCGAATGCACTTGCCGTTCATGCCGCCGCCGCCGGCCATGTTCTCGCCGTTCGCCACCACCAGGCCGCAGCCGAACTCGCGGCGCAATTGCGGCACCAGTTCCGCCACCGCCCGCCGACCGCCCTTGCCGACAATGTCTCCGACAAACAATATTCTCATCGCTCTTTCCCGTGGCCTCCAAAACCGCCGAACAGAAGCTCGCCCCCTGCTCGCAAGAGCTATAATAAATCATGATTTATGCCGATTGCCATTGCACGGCTTGACATTGTCGATTCATTGTTTATTTTTCATGGTTAGTTTGTTGACATGCCGTTTTTTCGCAAATCCACTCCGTCAAGGGGAAAGGATCAGAACAATGCTTGGAATCGCCGATCCATGGGTGGCCGCCGCCTATATCCTGTGCCTGCTCAGCGCCCTGCTCTGCATCGTCTACGGAGCCGTCAACTGGAACCGGGGCGAGGAGCCGCCGGGCGCAGAGGATCGCCACTGGGCCGAGGAGGAAGACAAGTTCGAGGAAGAGCTTTAGGCTGCCCGCCAGCCCAACCTGTCCGTCTTGAGAACTTCATAGCGGATTTTGTCTTTTCCGCCAATGTTGCCGCTAATTTAAAAATTGATTGATCAACCACAGGAACGGGGAGAATTTGCCATGAACGACATTCCGCTGTATTCAATCATAATGGTTCTGCTCTATCTCATGCTGATGAGCTACCTGGTCTACCGCGGCTATCGCACCACCCACAACACCACCGACTACCTGCTGGCCGGACGCAAGACCCATCCCTGGGTCATGGCTCTGAGCTACGGTGCCACCTTCATCTCGACCAGCGCCATCGTCGGCTTCGGCGGCGTGGCCGGCCTCTTCGGCATGAGCCTGCTCTGGCTCACCTTCTGCAATATCTTCGTCGGCATCTTCATTGCCTTTGTGGTGTTCGGCGGCCGCACCCGCCAGATGGGGCATCGGCTGGACGCCCATACCTTTCCCGAGTTCCTCGGCCGCCGCTTCGACAGTCGCTTCATCCAAGTCTTCGCCGGCCTGGTCATCTTCCTGTTCATCCCCCTGTACGCCGCCGCCGTCCTGATCGGCGCCTGCGAATTCATCGCCACCAAGTTCGGACTGACCTACAATGTCGCCCTCTTTCTGTTCAGCTCGATCATCGCGGTCTATGTCGTGGCCGGCGGTCTCAAGGGCGTGATGTACGCGGACGCCCTGCAGGGCGCCATCATGTTTGTCGGCATGCTGATCCTGCTGGTCGTCGGCTATGTCAAGATCGGCGGGATCGTCGAGGGCCACCGGACCCTGACCGGCCTGGCCGATCTGGTGCCGGAAAACTTGCAGGCCATGGGGCACCGGGGCTGGACCGCGATGCCCGCCTTCGGCTGGGGCGATCCGCAATACAACCTCTGGTGGATTGTGGTCTCCACGATCACGCTTGGGGTCGGCATCGGAGTGCTGGCGCAGCCCCAGCTGGTGGTGCGCTTCATGACTGTGCGCAGCCGCAAGGAATTGAACCGCGCCACCCTGGTCGGCGGCCTGTTCATCCTGGTCATGACCGGCGTCGCCTTCACCATCGGCAGCCTTTCCAACGCCTTCTTCACCGAGCACGGCGAACCCTTCCACGGACGGGTCGTCGAGATGACCGATCCGCAGCGCCACCACGCCGTCGTGGCTCTGGCCGAATTCGACGAGAGCACCCAAACCTGGCGCGAACTGCAAACCGACGACGGCGGGCGCCGCAAAATCAACCTGGTGCTCGATCCGGAGATGCCGTACCTGGCGGACGCCGCGGTGGCCGGGCCGGGGGGCGAACCGTTCCCGGTCGCCCGCGGCCGCGCCATCTCGATCGTCTATGCCCAGGGCAATCCGGATCAGATCATCCCGCTCTACATCACGGCCGCCATGCCGACCTGGTTCGGCCTGATCTTTCTGCTCACCCTGCTGGCCGCCGCCATGTCCACCCTGTCCAGCCAGTTCCACGCCCTCGGCTCGAGCATCGGGCGCGACGTCTACGAACAATGCGTCCGCGGGTCAGTCCGCCGCGGCGCCTCGCCCACTCGCGTCGGCATCGTCATCGGCATCGTCATCGCGGTGGTCATCAGCTACCACGCCCGCGGCGACTATATCATCGCCCGCGCCACCGCCATCTTCTTCGGGCTCTGCGCCTCGACCTTCCTGCCCGCCTTTGTCGGCGGCCTGTTCTTCCGCCGGATCAGCAAGGCGGCGGTGATCGCCTCGATGGTCGGCGGCTTTCTGGCCACCGCCTTCTGGCTGGTTCTGGTCAAGGCGCAGGAGGCGCAAATCTTCGGCCTGGCAGAGCGACTGACCGGCGGCAAGCCGAGCATCCTGGCCGACTACCCCAACTGGGCGGTGGTCGACCCGCTGCTGATCGCCCTGCCGATCTCGACCGTCATCCTGATCGCGGTCAGCCTGCTCGGCAAAGCCCCGGACAGGGAGCATCTGCGAAAGTGCTTTGCCGACTGATCTCGGAATTGTCCACCCGGGTGGACAAACCAAACCAGGCTTGTGCGAAGTCCGCAAAAGCCGCATTATACCAAAGAAACAAGAAAGGAAGTGCACGCATGAAAACCCAACCAATCGCAATCGCAACCCTGATGGTTCTGTTCCTGACCTCCCTGACAGGACGGGCCGAACTCAAGCCCGGCGAAACCGAGAGCTTTCGCTGGGGCGGCGACCTGCGCATTCGCGCCACCCAAATCCACCGCAACACCTTCTCGCCGGACGGAGTCATTCCCGCCGGCAGCGACGTCCAGTGGCTGCGCTTCCGCGAGCGCCTCTGGCTCTCCTACGACTTCAGCCAGGATCTGCGCTTCGACCTGCGCCTGGCGCATCGCTGGCACTACGTGAACAGCCATTTTCTCGACCCCAAGAACCAGGACACCGTAACCTGGAAATTCCCCGACGAAGTCATCTTCGACCAGTTGAAGCTGACCTGGGAACAGGTCGCCGACCTGCCTCTGACCCTGACCCTGGGACGCCAGGACGTGATCCTCGGCAACGGCATGATCGTGCTGGAAGGCACCGCCTACGACCAGGGGCGGGGGATCTATTTCGACGGCGTCCGCGCCACCTGGATGGAGGGCGACGACAAGCTCGACCTGTTCGGCTTCTACAGTCGGCAGACCGATGACTTCTGGGTGATCAACGACCGCAATCGAATCCTGCGCCGGGGCGACACCCTGCTCGCCGGAATCTACTGGACGCACAGCTTCGACCAGAGCTTCAACACCGATCTCTACTACATGTTCAACGATATCCAGGACGACCTGGTGATCGGCGACGATGTGCGCCTGCACATCTTCGGCGGCCGCCTGTTCGGCCAGCCGCACGACCTGCTCGACTACAGCGCCGAACTGGCCGGACAGCGCGGAAGCCTGCGCCAGAGCGACCGCGACATGCGCGGCTACATGGCCGATCTCCGGCTCGACTACCGGCTGCCCGGCGAACTGCCCCTGCAGCCGCGGATGAAAGCCCAGTACACCTTCATGCGCGGCGACGATCGCGAGCGCGCCACCTATACCGGCTGGCACCCGGTGGCCGCCGAATACCCGATCTGGCGCGAGGAGCTGATGCCGATCGCCACCCGCGGCAACTGGACCAACCTGAACCAGTATCGGGTTGAAGGCATCCTGCAACTGCACGACCAGGTGACTCTGACCGGCGCCTGGGCTTATCTGCGGGCCGACACCACAGCCGGCTACACCGACCCGTTCGGCGGTCAGCGCGGCCGCACCATGGGGCAACTGTACAGCGGCTTTGTCGATTTCACCCCCGCCGCCAACTGGGCGATTCGGCTGGAAGCCGCCGCTCTTCGTCCGGGCGACTACTATGCCGACGACACCACCGCGCATTGGCTGCGCCTGGAAACTTATTTCCGGTTCTGAGCCGCCTTGCGGGGAATTGCGAAATCCCGGTCAGCGACCGGCGTTGGCATGTAGAGGAAGACCACGTCGCGTACGGATCAGAACGTGCGCTGTGCCCCTCTGGATGGCCTGAAATCCGAAATCCGAAATCCGAAACCTGAACTCTGCCACGAGCAATGCATCATTTCTGAATGTGAATTGAAACAAGCTACCCACTCAAACTGAAAAGGAACCCAAGATTTCTGCCAACCCCAAAACACATTAACCCGAAAGCACCCCCGAAATGGACTTCTCCCTGCTCACCCGGCCGCCCGCCGCGTCGCACCTGCAAAAATGCTTCGCCAACACCTCATCAATGAATCCCCAAAACAAAGGAAGGCAAAAATGATCAGAGCCGAGATCATCGAATTTCTCCCGGAATCAGGGCAGTCGACCCAGCCATGACAGCCGAACCGGGAAAAATCTGGACCGTTTCCCAGGTCAACCGCCTGGTCAGGGAAGTCCTTGAGCAAAGCTTCTATCCGTTCCGCGTGCGCGGTGAAGTCAGCAATCTGACGATTCACCGCTCGGGGCATGTCTACTTCACGCTCAAGGATGCCAAGTGCCAGATCGGCGCCGTCTTCTTTCGCGCCGCCTCGACCGTCCGCGACCTGAAACTGGCGGAAGGCATGCAGGTCGATGTCGACGGACGGGTCACGGTCTACGAGGTGCGCGGCATCTGCCAGATCGTGGTCAATCGCATCCTGCCGCTCGGCACCGGCGATCTGCGCCGCCAGTTCGAGGAGCTTAAGGAGAAATTGCGGGCAGAGGGACTGTTCGATGAAAGCCGCAAGCGCCCGATTCCCCAGTTCCCCCGCCAAGTCGCGGTCGTCACCTCGCCGCAGGGCGCGGCGATTCGCGACTTCTGCCAAATTTTGCAGCGCCGCTTTGCCGACATGCATGTGCGCATCTACCCGGCCGCGGTGCAGGGCGAAAACGCCGCCCGTGAAATCGCCCGCACCCTCGCCTTGTGCAATCGGCACGCGGACTGCGATGTGATCGTGGTCACCCGCGGCGGCGGCAGCCTCGAAGACCTCTGGCCGTTCAACCAGGAAGAACTGGCCCGGGCCGTCGCCGCCTCGAAAATCCCCGTGATCAGCGCGGTCGGCCACGAGATCGACTATACGATCTGCGACTTTGTCGCCGACCTGCGGGCGCCTACGCCATCGGCGGCGGCCGAACTGGTGGTGCAGGAAAAAAGCCGCCTGCGCGAACGCGTGGTCAATGTGCGCAACCGTCTGACGCAAGCCCTGCGCCTGATCCTTGAACAGCGCCGCCGCCGCCTCGAACGCGCCGCCGCCAACCCGGTTCTGCGCCAACCGATCAACCGAATTCGCGAGCTGCAGCAAAATATCGACGAAGCCATGCTCAAGCTGCGCTACACCGTTGAAAAAAACACCGCCGACGGACGGAATCGCCTGGAACGGCTGCGGGGCCGCCTGCACGCGCTGAGCCCGCAACATGTCTTGCAGCGCGGCTATGCCGTGCTGCTCGACCAGGACGGCAACGCCATCAGGGCGGCGGCGCAAACCCGGATTGCCCAGGAACTCCGCGCCATCCTCGCCCACGGCGAACTGGGCGTGGCCGTCAACCGCATCGACCCACAACCGCCAGCCAACGGAGAGCCGAACCATGACCCAAAATAGCCAAGCCAAAACGGAACCATCCGGCAAATTCGAAGAAGCTCTGGAGCGTTTGGAGACCATCGTGGCCGCCATGGAAAAGGGCGAACTGCCCCTGGAAGAGACAATCCGCCATTACGAAGAGGGCATGAAACTGGCCAGGTTGTGCGCGGAAAAACTGGGCGACGCGGAAAAGCGCATCGAGATTCTGGAAGCCCGGAACCAGGATGGCGAGGCACAGTGGAAGCCGCTCCAGCCCGACCTTGGGATGGACTCGGAATAGACCGCCCCGACCTGAGGCGGCTTGCTGACCCAACCAACCATGCTGAGCAAACTGACAGCAAAACGACTTTGCATTCCCCGCCAGCCCGGTCGGCCGGTTCAATATGGTCATTCCCCTGTCCGCTGCCTTTCGACTGCGACCGAACGACGGCGGTCGAAACGGCGATTGCGAAACCAAAGCAGCAGATCGGTGAACACCATGCCGCCGTTCAGGGCGTAAAGCCAGATCACCGGATCAAGATGGTACAGCAGCTTGTGGACAACCCCGGCGACATAGCCCAGAAAGACAATCGCCAGAAACCCGACACTCTTGCCGGCACTGGTCCGGGAGTGCCAGGACTTGTGAATCGAGATCGGCCAGGCCGCCCCGAAACAAACCAGCATGACGATTTCGAAAACACTCAATTGCATCGTTCTCCAGCCAGCCCGATTAATTCATGCGAATTCGGCCATACGCTATTCCGGCAGATTGCGGCAGCGGTGGCTTGGCTCGCGGCAGTCTACGGCAAACTTGACCCGTGAATAATTCCGATTGAATTTACGGACAATTTCTCGCGAATTCAAGGATTCCCTCGCGAACATGCGAAACATATAGTACATTACCCCGCAAGCAACCCAAACCCCAGCCCGACAGCAACCAGGAACAAGCACCATGCGGACTATTTGTTTCGATCCCGTGACCGGCGCCGCCGGCGACATGATTCTGGCCGCCCTTTTCGATCTCGGCGCCGACCGGGAATATGTAGTGGAAAAACTGCTCTCGACCGGACTAGACGACTTCGAGCTGGAATTCCAGCGCAAAACCGGCGGCGACTCGATCGTCTACGGCTATTGCGAAGTCCGCAGCCTCGCGGCGGACACCGCACAATCCCCCCACGACCACGAGCACGGGCACGGGCACGGGCACGAGCACGAGCACGAGCACGGGCACGGGCACGGGCACGGGCACGGGCACGGGCACGGGCACGGGCACGGCCGCCACCGCCACCACCACCACCATCATCGACGGTTGCGCGACATTCTGCAACTGATCGAGAACGGCGACTTCCCGGAGCGCGCCAAGGAACGGGCGGAGGCCGTCTTTCGCCGACTGGCCGAGGCCGAGGGCGCGGTTCACGGCATCCCCCCGCAAGAGGTGCATTTTCATGAAGTCGGCGCGCTCGACAGCATTGTCGACATTGTCGGCGTCTGCCTGGCTCTCGAACAGCTCGATATCGAGCGCGTCTATGTCTCGGACTTCAAGATCGGCCATGGAATCGTGCGCTGCGACCACGGGATCATGCCGGTGCCCGCCCCCGCCACCGCCAAACTGCTCGAGGGGGCGGAAGTCACCCGGCTGCCGATCGAGGCGGAACTGACCACTCCAACCGGCGCCGCCCTGCTGACCACCCTCGCCGACGGGAATTGGAGTCAGTTGCAGTGCCGGATCTTGAAAGTCGGAACCGGACATGGCCGCCGCGAACTGCCGCAGCGCCCGAACATTCTGCGAGCCTACCTGGTGGAAACCCCGCCGGCCATCGAAATCGTTGAGATGATTGAATGCGACCTCGACGACCAGACGGCGGAAATGACCGCCCTGCTCGCCGACCGTCTGCGCGAGCTGGGCGCGCTCGATGTGGTCTGCCTCTCGGCCTTGATGAAGAAAGGCCGGATCGGAAGTCGGCTTTCGGTGCTTGCCCCGGCCGGGCTGACCGACGATTTGATCGGCGAGATCCTGGGGCAGTCCAGCAGCCTCGGCGTCCGGGTCTGGCCGGTGCGCCGGATGGTGCTGCCGCGCCAGTCGATAACGGTCGAGACCCCGTGGGGCGAGGTTCAGGCCAAACGCATCGAACGACCGACCGGGATCGAAACCGTGCCCGAAGCCGACAGTTGCCGCGAGCTGGCCGAAAGCGTCAACCTCCCGGTGCGCAGAATTGCCGACCGGGTGCGCGGCTGGGAGGATGCGGGCGACTGCCCCTGAGCCTGCATAAGGGAAAGGTAGAAAACAGCGGTCTGGCCTGATTAAGTCGCGCGAATTCTGGTTCTGGGTTCTGGGTTCATGGGGTGAAAACCGCGCCGCAGGCGCTGTGGAGTGCGGTGGCGGCTTGCGGCAAACTTGGCTGGTGAATTATTCAATCTGGCAAGGATCCCCGGGAAGAACCGGAATATCGCATTATAGTGCATGGTCAAGGTTTGAGCCAGCAGTCGCCTCCTGAGGCGGTCTTGATTACTAATTGCGAAAGACTGCAACCCGCAACAGAAAGTTATATGCGACAGTGGAATACGAAGCAGTCATTGGCCTGGAAGTGCATGTTCAGATTCGCACGCGCAGCAAAATGTTCTGCGCCTGCGCCAATCAGTTTGGCGGCGAGCCCAACAGCCGGATTTGTCCGGTCTGCCTGGGCTACCCCGGGGTAATGCCGGTGATGAACCGGGAGGCGATCCGCAAAACCGTGGTCGCCGGCCTGATGTGCGGCTGCGGCATCGCCGACTACAGCAAGTTCGACCGCAAGAGCTACTACTACCCGGACATGCCCAAGAACTACCAGATTTCGCAATACGACCTGCCGCTGTGCAGCGGCGGCAGGATCGCGATCGGCGGCGTCGGCTTTTCCGGCGAACCCCTGCCCGAGCGGGAGATCGGCCTTACCCGCATCCACCTCGAAGAGGATGTTGCCAAGTCGATGCACGAAGGTCGCCACAGCGTCATCGACTTCAACCGGGCGGGTGTGCCTTTGCTGGAGATCGTCAGCGAGCCGGACATGCATACGCCGGACCAGGCCTATGCCTACCTGACCGGGCTCAAGCAAATCATGCAGTACGCGGAGATCGGCGATTGCGACATGGAAAAGGGGCAGATGCGCTGCGATGTCAATGTCTCCCTGCGCCTGCGCGGCGAAACCAGGCTCGGCACCAAGATCGAAATCAAGAACCTCAACAGCTTCCGCGCCGTCCATCGCTCGCTGGAATACGAAATCGAACGCCAGGCCGAAGCTCTGGACAGTGGCCAGGCGCTGCACCAGGAAACCCGGCGCTGGGACGATGCCGGCGGCCGCACCACCCTGATGCGCAGCAAGGAACAGGCTCACGACTACCGCTATTTCCCGGAGCCCGACCTGATGCCGCTGCAGCTCGATGCCCAGTGGAAGCAGGAAATCGCGGACGCCCTGCCGGAAGCGCCCGCCGACCGACGGCGCAGATTTGCCGGCGACTATCGAATCACCGAATACGACGCCGCCGTCCTGACCCAGGAAAGGGGACTGGCCGACTTCTACGAGTCGGCGGCCGCCGGCGGCGGCAACCCCAAGCTAATCGCCAACTGGACGATCACCGAGCTGCTGCGCGAGCTGAACGAGCGCAGTCTGCAGATCGGCGCATGTCCGTGTCGCCCGGAACATCTCGGGGAACTGGTGGCAATAATCGAGGACGGCACCATCAGCAGCAAGATCGCCAAGACGGTGTTGGCCGAAATGCTCGACAGCGGCCAACCCCCGAAGGCGATTGTCGAGGCCAAGGGACTGAAGCAAATGTCGAACACCGAAGAACTGGAGAAGATCGCGCTCGCCACCATCGGGGAAAACCCGAAGCCGGTCGCGCAATACCGCGAGGGAACGGGCAAGGCCCTGCAGTTTCTGGTCGGGCAGATCATGAAGAAAACCCGCGGCCAGGCCAATCCCAAACTGGCCGTTGAGCTGCTGAAAAAACACCTCGACTGACGACGGCGACCCGCCGCCGCCAGGGCGAGTTTTTCGAGCGGGGCAACGCCCCGATACAATTCAAAAGCCCAGGGTCAACCGGAAAATCAAATTTGGTGCGGGCTGGAAGCCCTTATTCGCCGCAGGTGTCCGGTTCGCAGACCCAACGGGGCGGCCTCACCGTAGCCCCGGGCACCGCCCGGGGTCTGATCGATCCATTGATTGTGCCCTGAAGGGGCGCCTCAACCCGTGCCCGGCGCTGGGCGTTGAGGAAGCCCTTCAGGCTTCAATCCATCATCCTTCCAACCCAGGGCGGCGCTCCGCTTGCCCTGGGCTACGATGACGCCGGGCTTCCAGCCCGCCGATGATTCCGTTCAACCCGCACTCGGGGTCGCGCTTCGCTTGACCCCGGGCTTCTGGCTTGGATCACCCCGTTGGGGTGCGTGAGCCGTAGTGGCTCGAAACTAACCCAAGTTTCGCAACTTGAGTTATAAGTCATTGCACCACAACGACCGGATTTCGTGTGGCACGACAAAACCGATGGGGGGTTCGTTTAGTCTTCATTCTAATGCAGATGTCAATGTATTTCAAAGTGGGACAACAATATCCAATATCCAACAGGCAATATCCAACCGAACAAGTAACGGAACCCACGAAAAACACCGCCCATTCATTGGTCTTCATTTGGAAACTGGACATTCCGTGTTGATTG
>SLSR01000232.1 GCA_007130365.1 Lentisphaeria bacterium | reverse complement strand
TCACAATTTATATGGTTTGTTACATCCGGAACCCCGGATCTCCGACTTCTGACCTCCGATCTCCGAATCTACACCCGCCGCCGTTTCAGCAGCAGCAGTCCGGCCAATCCGAGCAAAACCAGAGTTCCAGGTTCGGGGATGGCGGTGAAGCTCACATCGTCGATCGCAATCCTATGCCTGCGATCCTGCCCACCGGGGGCGGCGATCCAGCGGATTACCAACTCTTCATTATCCGCCCAGGTGAACCCGGTAACTGACAGCGGGTCGAAAACTTGCCGATTATCGGGATGGTTTCCGTCCATAGCGGTGCTGTCGCCCGTGCCTGCGGCTGAGGTGTATTCCAGATCACTGAGGGTTGTCCACTCGGAAGCGGCGGACAGATCCGCTGTTCCGTTGGCAAAGACCTGATATTGAACCTCCATGGTAAGAGCCGGGTCATCGCTGACTCTGCGCCACTGCTCGGCGGTGTAGCCAAGGGAAAAACCTTGGGTCAAATCCCCACCGGAGGTGTTCCGGAAATAGACCGCCATGATCGGCGTTTGTCCCGAACTCGGCTGAACCGCAAGCGCCCGGTCAGTCACAGGATTTTCACCCTCCACGCCCATGTGACCCAAATATTCATAGGTGTTCGTATCTCCATCGCCTCTGCGGATTCTTTCCGCTTGTTCATGACCCGCTGAATACCAGCCGTTCAGTGTGCTTCCGTTCTCCCAATCACTATAATCTACACCATGTTGGGTTCCAGCTATTGGCAGATCGTTCAGCGAGTCAAAGTCCTGGGTGTAGGTGAACCCGGCACCAGTGACTTCGATTATGGAACCGTGAGTGAAGGTCGCGGTGCCCACAAACAGAATAGCAATTGACATCACACTGATTATCTTTTTCATCATTCCATTCTCCATTGATTTTTTGTTTTGCTTCGAGAAGAAACCACTGATCGTCTTACTTGATGCAATCTTCATTTTGAAATTCTCCTGTTTTTTTTGCTGTGCTGCATCTTCGTTCCGTTTCGTCCATAGGCATCCCTCTGTTTGGTGTTTTTTGTAAGTCGCCCCTCGGGGCGGTGAGTACACGTGAATTCACAGACGAAAACAATGTAGTCGGCAAAAAACAGATGTCAAGCCGGGCTTTGAAAAAAACTCCTTTTTCGCTCAATTAAATTTATATAGCCCCTTTTTTCGATAATGCAAGTGGTGGCGCGAAAATAAAGTTATGCGTCAGTCGCAGGTGCAAAGTGCCCCCAGTTTCTGTACACGACTACGGCGACGACTACGGTGGACGATTGGGTGCGCTCGAATCGTAGTCCGTAGTCGTTCCGCCTGAGGCGGATCAACCGGCACGATTTCTCCACCTTTCGCTGACGGCTTACAAAACAAAACTCAACTTAGATCGAATGGCACCGCCAGGCAATTGTCGTCGATCTTAAGTATTCGCGTGCCGGCGTAGACAATCAGTCCGGGGCCGACAGCGCCGCCGAGCTTTTCCCGGAAAAGACGCAATGGGCGGGAGTCGCCGGGGCGCACCTGGGACGAAGACTTGATTTCCACCGGCAGCATCCGTCCGTCCTTTTCAATGACCAGATCGACTTCCGTACCGCCATGCTGCCGGTAATGGTACAAAGCCGGTATCAACGGCAGTTTTTGCAGTTGCTTATAGCATTCCATAACCACCATGCTCTCGAACAATGACCCGAATGCCGGATGCCCCTGCACCGCTGCCGGGGACGACAGGCGCATCAGGTAACAGGCCAGGCCGGTATCGCAAAAATGGCCTTTGGCCTTTTCACTCAGGCGTTTGATATGATTGGTCGAGAACGCGGGCAGTTCAAGCCATTGGAAAGTGCCTCGCAGCACATCAAGCCAGCTTCGCGCCGTCGGCCCTGATACGCTGATGTCACGACCCAGTTGCCGATAATTACATTCCTGCGCGGTCAGCGCCGCACATAGCGAGACAAATCTGGTGAACTGCGTTTCATCGCGCAGCTCGAGCTGCAAGCGAACATCGCGCTGCAAGTAAGTCGCCAAATATCCCTGCATCCAGCCTGGCACCACAGATTCGGGCAGCGTCTGAACTTCGGGAAAACTGCCGCGCCAGATGGCCTGGGCGGGCGAAAGCTCCTCCGACCGCATCGAGCCGAGGGCGTCCATGCCGCTGTCCAGACCGTCAGGGGCGCTGGTCAGCCAGCGTTCAAGCCAGCAATCTTCCGGCTGCCCGCGCTGTTCGGCCAAATTGAAGCCGGGAAGCTCCAGAATCGCGATTCTTCCGGCCAACGATTCAGACAGCCTTTGCATCACCTGCCATTGCTGTGAACCCGTCACAAAAAACATTCCCGCCCGACGCTGCCGATCTAAGTACCGCTTGATGGCCGGCACCAATTCCGGGGCATACTGAATCTCATCCAGGATCAGGGGCGGTGGATTGTTCCGTAAAAAAAGGTCCGGATCCTGGCGTGCTCCGTACAAGTCCTGCACCGGATCGAATACAAAGGTCGTACACTGTTTTCCCAGCAATCGTTCCAACAGCGTACTTTTCCCCACCTGTCTTGCTCCGGCCAGCAACACACAGGGGAAATTCCGCCAGTAATCCACGACCTTGTCTTCGATGAGCCTGCGACGATATTTCATAGTGATAACGTAAAGTGCTAATTTGCAAAATCAACAATATTCGTGTCCATTCGTGTTCATTCGTGGTTCTGCACTCTTCATTTGTCTGGTGGCGGGGGTGCCAGGGTGGCGCCGTGGCGAATTCTCAGATAGGGAACGCGGACGGAAGGCGCCTCGATACCGGGCTCTTCGATTTTCCGCATCAGCATCCGCACCGCCTCTTTCGCCACATCCCGCTGCTCCATGAACGCGCAATCGATCGGCACCCCGCAGGCGGTGACCGGCGCATCGTGAAAGGTGGCCAGCGAAACGTCCCGCGGCACCCGCTTGCCATGATATATGCAGGCGAAGAGTAAAGCCTGGGCGGCGTGAGCGGATTCGGCGATGACCGCCGTGCCGTCGCCGAGTCGCGCCACCGCTTCGGAGGAGGCGCGGAACAAACCGTCATCAAAACGGCCGAGTGAAACATCGCGGTCGAGCAGGAGCGAGCTTGGTTCCCGGCCTGCCTCCCGCATGACCTGCCGATAGCCCTCGAATTTTTCTTCCTGGCTGTAGTGTGAGACATCGCCAAACCGCAGATAAAGGATACGGCGATGACCAAGCGCAAGGATATGACGGGTCAGGCGCCGGGCGGCTTCCAGGTCGTCGGGCAATACCGTGTCATGCGCTCTATTCGTATTGATCCAGACCGAGGTGACATGATGGTGCTCGAGCAATTCGATCAGGTGCGGCGGGATATGGTGGTTGTAGTTGACCAGGAAACCGTCGACCGCCCATTCGCGCATGATCTGTGGAATGAAGGTGTCATCCGTAAGCGATTCGTCCGGCAGACGGGACATAGTCAGCAGCATGTTATGCTCGGCCAGGTAGTCCTGCAGGCCATTGAGAAGGGGAAGCGGCAGATAGCTGTGGCCGATAGCGGTGCTGAGCAGCAACCCAGCCGCGTTGAACCGGCCGGAGCGGGTGGCGCGGGCGGCGGTATTGGCGCGGTAGCCCATCTCGATCGCGGTTTCGAGGATTTTCCTGCGCGTTTCCGGGCTGACCCGGGTGCCGCTCTTGGCGCCGAAGACAGCGCTGACCGCAGGCCGGGACACACCCACCCGCCGAGCCACATCGACCGATGTAACCCGCCGCCCTGAAACGGCGCCGTTTGCTTTATCAAGTGGCTTCTGCACAAGGTTATTATACACGTGTATTCC
>SLSR01000028.1 GCA_007130365.1 Lentisphaeria bacterium | reverse complement strand
GAATTGGGTTCACCGTCTTTTGACAGTGTTTACTCAGTGCGCCTGGAAATTTCTCAAAGTGTTGAGTTTCTCGACTTCGGCTATACGCCAAAAGCGCTTGCCAGAGAGATCAAGAATCGGGTCAATTCACAAAAATCATCCAAAACCGAATTTGAGGATATTTGTGACTTTGCCCTTCCCAAGATCATTTTCTGGCCGCTCATTGCCGCCTGCTCGATAAAGGTGTTGCATCCGGATGACCCGTTCAAGCCGGAATATATAATTCTCCAATACTTTTGCAGTTTATCAAGGAGAACCAAAAATTTCGTATCGACGGCATACGCTTTTTCTCCATGCACTATGCTCAACCTGTTTTCCAACCCGAATTATGCTGTAATTATGTATTCCCGACCAAGACCAAGGCCGCAACAGGCCAGTGCGTCAGTTTGAAAAAACTATTTAAAATGACGGAGGTGCTGCCTTGGCAAGTTGCCAGGTACTTGAACCTTGGCAGGCCATTGCTATCAAGTGTTCCGCCATATGGCATAGAACTAGTCAAAAATTGCAATGTTCTGTACAGCCACACCCCATTTGGTGCCATGGAGGCCAAAAGTTTTGGAAGAGCAGATGATCCAATGAATGAAGGCATGGCTGCAAAGCCTCTATAGCGATATATGCCCCCCTAAAGGCAAAATATCCTGTGATAGACCAAGGCGAAAAACAAAGCAGCCGTGCTATATTCTAAAAATTAATGGCAGTAAGGCCTAAATATGCTGAGTCAGGAACAAGCCGATCAATTAATTGAAATGCTTAAGGAATCCGCCTCGGAAAAGGTCTTCGAGTGGCAGCAAAACCGTTATCAGGAAGAGCTTTTTGTTGCCGTTGAGTCGGAAAAGTTCAAATTTGTCCTTTCCTTGAAGCGCAACCCCTACGAAATAAGACTTAATTTGCGCACACGCGACAAAAACATCGGATTGGCACGCATCGACAATGCCAAATACCACCCGAACCCGGATGGAACGGAGCTTCGGAACACTCCTCACATTCATTGGTTCAAAGAGGGATACGATCAATTAGCCTGGGCAGAACCGATTGACTGGTACGACACTACCAAACCTATTGCTACCTTGGAACGGTTTCTGAACGAAGTACATGCGCGGTTTAGACATGGCATGCAATTATGGATAGTCTGACTTCATGAAACAACAGCCTCAAATAGACTTTGTCCATGACTACCTGGCCTGGCTCAGGGATCGGTGCATCACCGAGTCGCGAGGTGCGGCAACGGTGCTGCACACGCCTTTTCTTGATGTGTTCAACGACGGCATGGCGGTATATGTCGAGCATAAAGGTGCGGAGTTGGTTCTGCACGACAATGGCTCGACCCTTGAGAATCTGGATTGCATGGGACTGAAAATCGCCGATTCGGAGAGAAGACAGCGACTGATAGAACATGCGATCGCAGGCTGTGCCGTGCGGCTTGAGGACAAGTGCTTGAAAACGAACGCCACGACCGCCAATCTACCTCAGCGAGTACACTTCCTGCTCAATGCCATGTCGCGCTTGAATGATTTGTGGATGTCGGCGACCCCGCATTCTGTCAGTGACTTCTTCGGCCTGGTAAAAGAATTTCTCGATCAACAGGAAGTTTTGTATTCGGCCAATCTGAGCATCCCCGGCAGAACCGTCGAGCACCACATGGATTTTGTGATCCCTTTGCCTCGCCAGCAGGAAAGACTGGTTAAATTGATCGGCGCGCCTTCGCTGCAAACCGCCAAGGTTATCTCGTTCACCTGGTTCGAACTGATGGATTCCAGACCTGACTCGCAAAGAGTGGTTCTGGTCAACGATCTCCAAGGCGACGGCATGTTCTCGGGGAAAGAGGAAGAGCGAAAAATCAGCGAGCAGACAATGTCGATTCTTTCCGCCTATAGCGACAGTGTCTATAGCTGGAGCCGGCACGACCAGCCAGAATTCAAGAAACTCTGGTTGCCCGGAGAAGCCGCATAGTATTTCGGTTCTTCACAGAAATCTGTAAAGCCAAGGATCCCCCCTTGTCCAGGCGTCGGCTGAATCAACAGTCAGGAGCCGAATGCTTCAGCGCATGGCTTTCGTCAAAGACAATCACGGTTCCGGGAACTGCGCCACCTCGATTTCACCATCCTGATTGTAATGGATCACGACCGCCTGCCTGCCCTCGCCCTTTTCCACCCACCGCCGCGCCCGCTCAACCCCGGCCACAACCATGGCGGTGGCCTCGATCTCAGCCTCCAGGCCGGTCGGCGCGACGGCGGTCGCGCTCACGATTTGCCGGGCGGGCATACCGGTTTTCGGATTGACGATATGGCCGACGGTTCGGCCTTCAATCTCCCGAAAGTTCTCGTAGTCGCCGCTGGTCGCCACCGCCATTTCGGCCACCTGCAAGACTTCGAGGAGGCGCCATCGGCTTTGCGGATCCCGCAGGCCGACAGGATAGCCTTCGCCTGGGGTCAGGGGCGCCAGGGTTAGAAGGTCCCCGCCCAGGTCGATTATGCCGGTCGTGATCTGGTGCTCGCGCAGAAGCGCCGCCACCCGGTCGAGCGCGTAGCCCTTGGCCAGGCCGCCCAGGTCGATCCTGGTTCCAGGGTGGGTGAAGCGCACGCTTTTCGAGGCTTCGTCGAAGATCACCTTGTCCATTCCGACCGGCGCCAGCGCGGCCGCGATCTCGTCGTCGTCAGGCCATTGATCACGCTCCTCGTAAAATCCCCAGACCTCCATCAGGCTGCCGACCGTGACATCGAACAGACCGTCGGTTTGCGCATGCGCCCGGCGGGCCGCCGCCAGAATATCCCAGAGCAGATCGCTGCATTCAAAGGGTTCTTCATAGGCTGTGCGGTTGAGCCGGGAAAGCTCGCTTTCGGGCGAGAAGACATTGATCGTGTCGTGCAGTTCCCGCAAATATTCGAGAACGGCCGCATAGCCCTTATCCACCTCATCCGGCCCCGGGGTCCGCCAGAGCTTGATCGAGCCATCGGTGCCGAAGATGGAAAAGTGGCGGATATACTCGGGCGGCGGCCGCTCCTCAAAGAGACGGTGCGACATTCGCAGCACGACGACGGCCGCCAGAACGGCGACCACCCCCATGATCATGCGGCGAACCTGAATCTTGGCGGAAGGCGAACTTTTCATCAGCCAATCTCCGCTGCCATGCCGAGTCGGCCCCGCAGTTGACTCGGGTTTTCAATTTTGCGCAGGCCGTCGAAAATGCGGCTCAGACCGGCCAGCGCCTCGATCATCATCAGCCGGGCATACTCCCGATCCTGCTCGGAACAGATCAGCAGCACCCGGTCTTCTTCACGCTTGACCGTGATCGCGATGCGATCCTTGCGCACCTGAAAAATCGGTTCGCCGGTGGTCAGTTGATGGACATAGCACTCCTCCTGCTCGAACATCTCGATAATCTGCCGGGCCAAGAATTCCGCCACCTCCTTGTTCGGCAGTTGCAAGGCGAGCGGCTCGACCGCCTTTTCCGCGCGCGGTTCGCGGCGCAGCCCGGAGGCGTCGTTGAACAACCCGGCCATCAGCAGCGGCGCCACCACTGTGCAGATCAGAGTCATCATAACCGCCACCCCGAAAATCTCCTGCGAGATCAGGCTCATCGAAAGTCCGACCCCGGCCATGATCAAAGTCACTTCACCGCGCGGCAGCATGCCGCTGCCGATGCGCAGCGCGCCACGCCAGTTGAAGCCGGCCAGCAGCGACGGCAAGGCGCAGCCGAAGAGCTTGGAAAACAGGGCGAACAATGAAAACAGCAGTCCCGGCAGCAGAATCGAACGCAGCTCGCCAAGGTTCACCATCATCCCGAGGACGCAGAAGAAGACCCCGACAAAAGTGTGATACACCGGCTCCAGGCGGCGCCGCAGCTCGTCGGAGCAGTCGACTTTCGACAGCGACAAACCCATGACATAGGCGCCAATGATCAAAGCCAGACCAGCCCGCTCCGAGGCGCCCGCCAGAAACAGGGCGAAGCCCAGCGACAAGGTCGCCATGGTTTCGCGCGAGCCGAAAAACTCGAGAAACTTGCCGATGCGCCGGGCCAGCAGCAAGCCCAGGCCGGTGCAGACGATCCAGAAGCCGAAGGCCTTGCCGGCAATCGCCACCACCCGCCACCAGTCGACGCTCTGACCGCCGCCCGCCATCCGGGCCATCCCGATGACAACCGCCAGCAAGACAATGCCGATGATGTCGTCGATCACGGCCGCGCCAAGAATGGTCACGCCCTCCGGCGAGTGCAGGCGATTGCGCCGACTCAGGACGCGCACCGTGATGCCGACCGAGGTCGCGGTGGAGATGACCCCGAGGAACAGGGCCGCTGGACTGCCGAGGCTGTCGGCCAGCCCGAACCAGACCGCGCCGAACAGGCCGAGAGCAAACGAGGCGACCACGCCGCCGACCCCGACCAGAATCCCGGCCACCGAATAGCGCAGAAACATCGAGAGGTCGGTCTCCAGCCCGGCCAGATAGAGCAGAACAATCGAGGCCACAGTGGCGATCCCGTACAATTCAGGGGAGATCGGGAAAGCGCCCGCCTCCGGTCGGGCGAACAGGTTCAGCCAGCCACCCAGGGCATAGGGGCCGATGACAATCCCGATGCCCAGTTCGCCAAGCACGTCGGGAATGCGCAGCCACCGCTCGCAGGCGAACCCGGCGGCCTTGGCCGCGCACAGGACGACCGCCAGTTGAATGACCAGCATGGTCATCCTTTCGCCAATCTGATTGGCAGGGCTGGCGGTGGCCGGCGCCAAGGCCGAGAGCAGGTCGGCTCGCGCCGCGCCCGCGGCCAGCCAAGAGACCCCGAGGCCAACTGCGATCGTCCGAAATGGCTTGCGGCAATGTCTTTTCATGGATTGAAATATCCCGATAACAAATCAGGCCAGCGCGGCGGCCATTGCCTCCGGGGTGGCGGCCGCCAGCAGTTGTTCCCGCCGGGTGTCGTCCTGCAGAAGTCGACTGACTTCCGCCAGAAACCGGATATGCGGCCCGCTGCGGCTGGCCGGGGACAGGGTAAGAATGAAAATCCGCGAAGGCTGACCGTCGGCCGCGTCAAAATCCACCCCCTCGGGCTTCAGTCCAACCGCCACCAGCAATCGCTCCACGGTGTCGGTCTTGCCGTGGGGAATCGCAATCCCGCGCTCGAGCCCGGTACTCATGCAGGCTTCGCGCTCGACAACCGCGGCCTCCGCCGCCTTTCGATCCGGCAAGGTGCCGGCCTGCTCCAGGATATCCAGCAGCTCCCGGATAATTCCCGGCTTGTCGGTGGCGGTCAGTTCCGGCCGCAAGTGGCGCGGCACAATGGCGTCGCGCAAAAATTGATTTGCCATAGTTCGTCTTCCGTTCGGTTGCGTTGATTTCTTTTGTGAATATACTTGGCATATTGAATTTTTCCCGATAACTGCAACCGGCAAAACCAGGAAGATTCTACAGAAGCAGACGCAATCGGTGGACGATGTCGAATTCTATGTCATGCGGCTGAGCGATAGCAATCTGCCGCCGGAAGTGATGCGCGAGGTTGTCGACTAACCGGACGGACGGACGGGGGGGAAGAGCTGGCCGTATGGATTCGCCAGCAGGCCTTGATTGCCTGGATTGACCATTATTGATTTTTACAAACTCAATTATTCTTTTATAGTCTATCTTGATTCGCCTTAATGTCAAGTGCGCTTGAAAATCAACGGTTGCGGATTATCCTTTGCAGGGCAGCAACGACATCCCTACTGTTTTGATGGTTCAAACCTGATTCCGTGAAAATTCAGCGGCGGAGGCAGCCCCGGCCTTCTCCGTCGGCCAGGGTCGGAAGCAATTGCAGTTTCGCGAGTTATTGAATCGCTGTTCATATGGACAAAGGTCAACATAATCGAAGCAAACTGCGCCTGGCTACCAGGGGCTCGGCTTTGGCTTTGGCCCAGGCTCGGGAGGTGATTGCGGACTGGCGCAAGACACAACCGCAGGCAACGGTGGACTTCGAGCTGGTGGTGGTCAAGACAACCGGCGACCGGCAAAGCGAGGGCAATTGGCGCGAGCTGCCCGGATACGGGCACTTCACGCGAGCCGTCGATCTGGCGCTGCTCGAGGGGACGGCCGATTTCGCCGTACACAGCCTCAAGGATCTGCCGGTGGCCGCCAACCAGGGAACCCTGATCGCGGCGATTGCCCGGCGGGACAGCGCCGAGGATGTCTTGATCACCCGCGACGGCAGCGACTTGGCCGACTTGCCCAAGGGGGCGGCGGTGGCCACCGGCTCCCTGCGGCGAACCGCGCAACTGCTGCGCCTGCGGCCGGATTTGCGGGTGCGGCCGGCGCGCGGCAATATCGACCGGCGACTGGCCCGTCTGTCGACGGGAGAATGGGATGCTCTGGTGCTGGCCGAGGCCGGTTTGCGCCGCCTGGGGCTCTCTCCGCCGCAATCCCCGCTGGGCAGCGTCTTTCTGCCGGCCGCCGGCCAGGGTGCCCTGGCCTTGACCGTGGCCGCCGACAATCGAGAGCTTGCCGATTGGTTGGCCGCAATACAGGATTCGGAGACCGCCTGTCTGACGACGGCTGAACGAGCCTTTCTGCAAGGGCTGAATGCGGGTTGCCATGCGGCGGTCGGAGTGCGGGCGAGGCTGGTTGCCGGCGAACGGTTGCATCTGGAGGGGGCGGTTTGGTCGGCGGACGGGCGGGTCGAGGCGCGGGCGGCAGAGGAATTCGCGGCCGCCGAGCCACTGGCCGCCGGACTCGAGCTGGCGCAGACCGTGCGGGCGGCCGGAGGTGAAAGATTGCTTTCAGCAGCAAGTCATAGGGTTTCGGCTTACTCCGACTAATTCACCAATTGGGCAGGTCTGAGGCGACAGCATCTCGAGCAGGGAGGCGGACTTGCCGCCCGATTAACGCGAGGCGAAGGAGATATTTGGCATGGAGCGGAGCGGCATTTGCTATCTGGTCGGCGCCGGCCCCGGTGATCCGGGGCTGATTACCCGTCGCGGCCTGGACTGCCTGCGCCGTGCCGAAATTCTGTTTTACGACCGGCTGGTCAATCCAGAGCTGATTAAGCAGGCGCCCGCCGACTGCCGCCGGGTTTTTGTCGGGAAAAAAACCGGCCAGCCGGGGCTGGGGCAGGAGGATATCTGTCGGCGGTTGGTGCAGGCGACGGTATCGGGCGCGGTCGTGGTTCGCCTGAAAGGCGGCGATCCCCTGGTCTTCGGCCGCGGCGGCGAGGAGGCGCTGGCACTGGCTAACGCCGGACGGCGCTTTGAAATCGTACCCGGAGTCAGCGCCGGGATCGGAGCGGCCGCCTATGCCGGGGTTCCGGTGACGCATCGCGGCCTGGCGGCGGCCGCAACCCTGGTGGCCGGACGGCAGCGAGAAACCGACGGACAGGAGGACGAAGTCGACTGGCGCAAGCTGGCGGCCTTCGATCATACTTTGTGCGTGTATATGGCAGTGGAAAGGCTGCCGCACATCTGTCGGGAGCTGATGGCCGGCGGCCGCCCCCCGGAAACTCCGGCGATTTTGGTTGAAAACGGCACCCTGCCCGAACAGCGCTGCCTCGAAGGCACGCTGGCCAGTCTCCCCGAAGTCGCGGCCGCCGCCTCGGCCCAGCCCCCGGCCATGCTGCTGGTCGGCTCTACCGTCGAGCTGCGGCAAGCCTGCGCCTGGTTCGAACGGCGCCCCCTGTCCGGCCAGTCGGTTTGGCTGGCCGCTCCGGATTCAAGGGGCGGCGAGTGGGCGGATGCGATTGCGGAACAGGGGGCCGATGTCCGCTTGGTTCCGGCGGCTCGGATCGAGGCGGTCAAAGACTGCGATCCGCTGTCGGAAGCGCTCCTGCAACTGGCCGGAGGACAGGCCTTCGACTGGGTGGCCTTCACCAGCCGCAACGGAGTCGAGCACACCTGCACGCACCTGCGGCGGCTGGGCTTGGACGCGCGAGCCTTCGCCCGGGTCAAGCTGGCGGCGGTCGGCTCGGCCACCGCCGCCGCTTTGGCCAGCCATGGCCTGGTCGCCGACCTGGTTCCCGAGCAGCCTTCCTCGGCCGGTCTGCTGCAAGCCTTGGCCACCGTGACAAACAGTCAGGCTTCACCACGCCGCACGATTCTGCTGCCCCGGTCTTCGCGAGCCGGACAAGACCTGGCCGAAGGTTTGCGCGGGCTGGGGTTTGCGGTGGTCGAGGCGGTGGCCTACCGCACTCGTCTGCCGACTGCTGCAGATGCGGACTGGCAAAGCCGATTGCGGCATCGGCCGCCGGATGCCATCTTGTTTTCATCGCCGAGCGCGGTTGCCGGCTTGCGCGTCCTGCTCGGGACACCGCTGGCTGATCTGGTTCAGGAGCCGAGCTGTCCCCGCCTGGTCGCGCTCGGGGAATCGACCGCGCAGGCCATGGCGCAAGCCAGCCTGCCCTGTCACTGCACTTGCCAAAGGCCGGACGCGGCCGGGCTAGTCGAAAGTCTGCAACGATGAACCAAGAATCGAAAAAACCGACAGGCAGAGAGGTGGGCGACCGGCAGGCCGACAACTCGCCGAAGGCAATGGTGCCCCTGTTCTGGTCGGTCGGCGAACGCCCGTGTCTGGTGGTCGGCGGTGGGCGTGTGGCCTGCCGCAAAGTACGGTGGCTGCTCGAATGCGGGGCGGCCGTGCAGGTGGTGGCGCCACGGATAGAGCCGGACTTGCGAACCCTGCAAAGGGCGCAGCCCGAGCGCCTGCGCCTTTGCCGGGAAGCCTATGACCAGCGGAAATGGCGGCTGGCTGAATTCGCCCTGGTTCTGGTGGCCTGCGGCGAAGACGCGGTCAACCGGCAGATCCACCGCGAGGCAAAGGCGGCGGGAGTGCCTTTGAATGTGGCCGACATCCCGGAATTGTGCGATTTCCATGTGCCCGCCACAGTGCATCGCGGATCCCTGCGGATTGCGATCGGCACCGGCGGCCGCTGCCCCGGCCTGGCCGGTCATCTGCGGCGGAAGCTCGACGCCGAGCTATCGCCCAAGTACGCGGAGCTGGCCGACAAACTGAGTGCGGAGCGCATTCGTCTGCGAGAGCAGCCGGGGACGACCGCCGCACAACGGCATTCGGCCATGCGTGATTTTCTGGAAAAACTATTGCTGGAATGCGAATGACTCGGACAGGATGCCGAACAGTGCATGCGTCGTCGCCACTTAGCCTGATGAAGTCATGAGAATTCGGCCATGAGTCATTATATGTTTAGGTTCAACATGATGGCGGATTTACCGCAATAATTGCATGGACCATGAATTAATCAGGGCAAAGGGAAGCCGCAAATGAGCAAGCTCGACATGAACCAGCCGGCCATAAGGCCGCGTCGCCTGCGGGCCGGCACCTCGATTCGCGCCTTGGTGCGGGAGACCAGGCTGGCGCCGGGGCAGTTGATCCTGCCGCTGTTCGTCAAGCAGGACAGTGGGGAGCCGGAGCCGATCGACAGTATGCCCGGGGTTTTTCGCTGGTCGGTGGCGGACGCGGTCGAGCAGGCCGAACGGGCTCTGGCCTGCGGGATTCCGGGAATCCTGCTGTTTGGCCTTGGCCGGGAGAGAGACGAAGAGGGCTCCCCCGCCTGGCATCCGGACGGCCCGACCCCGAGAGCAGTGCAGGCGATCAAGCAGGCGGTTCCGGAAATCTGCGTGTTTACCGACGTCTGCCTGTGCGGCTCGACCGCGCACGGCCATTGCGGAGTGGTTCGCGATGGCGCGATCGACAACGACGCCACCTTGCAAGGCCTGGCTCGAGTCGCCCTCTGCCACGCCCGGGCGGGCGCCGATTTCGTGGCTCCTTCGGGTATGATGGACGGTCGCGTCGCCCACTTGCGCACGGCGCTTGACCGCGCAGGATGCAAGGGCACCGGCATCCTTTCCTACGCGGTAAAGTACGCATCCGCCTTCTATGGCCCGTTTCGCGAGGCGGCGGCCAGCGCCCCGGCCTTCGGCGACCGCAAAACGCACCAGATGGACGCGGCCAATGCCCGCGAGGCCGTGCGCGAGTCGCAACTCGACCAGCGGGAGGGGGCCGACATGCTGATGGTCAAGCCGGCCTTGCCCTGTCTCGACATCCTGCGCCGGGTCAGAAAGAAGGTGGAACTGCCGGTTGTCGCCTACAGTGTGAGCGGCGAATACGCCATGCTGAAAGCGGCGGCCGCCGCCGGCTGGCTGGATGAACGGGCGGCGGTGCTGGAAAGCCTGACCGCGATCAGGCGCGCCGGCGCGGACGCGATCGTAACCTATCACGCCCTGGCAGCGGCGCAGTGGCTGAAACAGGAAGCTAAATGAACCAGAACCCAAAAAAAACCAGCCTTTTGCGCAGCCGCAAGCTCTACGAACGCGCCTGCCGCGCCCTCCCCGGCGGAGTAAATTCGCCGGTGCGCGCCTTTGCCGCGGTCGGCGGCCAGCCGATATTTGTCGAATCCGGACAAGGCAGCATCGTCTTCGACATCGACGGCAACCGCTATCTCGACTACCTGGGCAGTTGGGGGCCGCTGATTCTTGGCCACGCCCATCGGCGAGTGGTCGAGGCGGTGCGTCAGGCGGCCACTCGCGGCCTGTCCTTCGGCACCTGCCACGCGACCGAAGTCGAGCTGGCGGAGGCGATTGTCCGCAATATGCCTCATTTGCAGCAGGTGCGCCTGGTCAATTCCGGAACCGAGGCGGCGATGGCGGCGATTCGCCTGGCCCGCGCGGCAACCGGCCGTTCGCGGATTGTCAAGTTTAAAGGCTGCTACCATGGCCACGCCGACAGCTTTCTGGTCGAGGCCGGATCGGGCGCCCTGACTTTCGGCGCACCCTCCAGTCCGGGAGTCGCGACAGCGGTGGCGGCGGACACCCTGCTCGCCGAATACAACGACCTGGCCTCGGCCGAAGCCTGTTTCCGGACGGACGGCCAGGCGGTCGCCTGCGTAATCGTCGAGCCGGTGGCCGGCAACATGGGAGTGGTTCCGCCCGCTCCCGGATTTCTGGCCGGACTGCGCGCCTTGTGCGACAGACACGGGGCGCTGCTGGTGTTCGACGAAGTGATCACCGGGTTTCGCGTCGCCCAAGGCGGCGCGGCCGAACTCTTCGGTGTGCGTCCGGACTTGACTGTCCTGGGCAAGATTATCGGCGGCGGCCTGCCGGTCGGAGCCTTTGGCGGAAGTCGCGAGCTGATGCGCGAACTGGCGCCGCTCGGCCCGGTCTACCAGGCGGGTACCCTGTCCGGCAACCCGCTGGCCTGCGCCGCCGGCCTGGCCACCCTGCGCGAGCTGGAAAAAGCCCCCCCATACCCGCGACTGGCCGAACTGAGCAAACGGTTGGCCGAAGGTTTGCGCGCGGCTCTGGTGGCGGCCGGCCTTCCCGGCTGCTGCAATCGGACAGGTTCGATGCTGACCCTGTTTTTCAACCCCCGCCAGGTGCGCAGCCTGCGCGAAGCCCGCAATGCCGACTGCGAACAGTTCGCCGCCTTTCATCGCGCCATGCTGAAGAGCGGCTATTATTTGCCGCCGGCCCAGTTCGAAAGCTGGTTTGTCTCGACCGCGCACACCCAGAAGGACATCGAACGAACCGTCGACATGGCGGCCGATATCCTGCGCAACCTGAACCTTGGCTGACTGATTGCCCAATTCAATGAACTGCCTGACCTACAACCACTTGAATGCCGATGCCCGACTGCTGGCCCGGCTTTCCCTGACCGAGCCGAAGATTGCAGGCTTCCTGCGAAGTGCGCAAATCGAAGGCGGTCTCCGGGAGTGCGTACTGCTCGTCACCTGCAATCGTTTCGAACTGTATTTCGAAGGCTGCCCCAACGCCCATCGCGAGACGATCCGCCGCCTCGTCAAACAGGCGGCCGGCATCGAGCGCCTGCCCTGGTCGGAAACCCATCTGCGCCGGGGCGAGGCATCGGTTCGGCACCTGTTTCGGGTGGCGGCCGGCTTGCAGTCGGCAATGCTTGGCGAGAACGAAATCCTCGGTCAGGTGAAACATGCCTATCGTTTGGCCTGCCGGGCGGGAACCAACGGCTTTTTTGCCAACGCCTGCTTCCACCGCTCCTTCCGGATCGGCAAACGCGTGCGCCGCGAGACGGGTTTGGCCGCGGGCGCGGTCGGCTATGGCGCGGCCGCGGTCGCGCGGGCGACGGAAGATTTGACCAGCCTGCGGGGACGCAGCCTGCTGGTGGTTGGCACCGGCCAACTGGCGGCCGTGGTGGCACGCAATCTGGCGGCGCGGCAGCCGGGCGGCCTGGTCATTGTCGGGCGATCGCCGGCCAGAACCCGCCGACTGGCGCAAGACTGCGGCGGTACGGCGGCCGTTTGGCGCGATCTGCCGAGTTTGCTGAATCGATCCGATGCCGTGTTCAGCGCGACTGCCGCCCCCGGATTCGTGATCGAAGCGGGAATACTCGACCGTGCATCCGTCGGCAAAGCCATTTTCCTCTACGACCTGGCGCAGCCGCCGGACATCGATCCGGAAGCGGCGGAAAAGGGCAAAGTCGTCCTGCGCGGGCTGGCCGACCTGGAGTCAGTGGCAACCGCTCTGCAGGCGCGGCGCCGGAACGAAGTGCCACATGCCGAAAGGTTGATTGAAGAGGCGCTGGCCGAATACCGCGACTGGCTGAGCCAATTGCCAGCCACGGCGGCGATCGGCCGGTTGCAGCAGGCGGCCGAACAGATTCGCGTCGAACTGGTCGAGAGCGCCAGCCAGCCGCAGAACCTCGACCAGTTCAGTCGCCGCCTGACCCGGCGCCTGCTGGACTCGATGATCAACCAACTGAAGGAAATGGGCCGCGACCAGTCTACCTGACCCGGCCCAGAAAAACGGCGGCTCCACCGGGGCAAGCCCGGCGGCGACCCAGGCTCCCGGCGCCACGGGGGTTCTTGCAATTGTGGTCATGTTGGCTTAAGCTACACGAGGACAGTTGTTCGTGTTCATCGCTTAGGCATTTTTATGCATATCTTATTTACAATAAGAAATTTAAATTAACATGACCATTATGTCATCATTTCAACGGCGAACCTCACGTTTAGCGCCTGACCTGAATAATTAGGATAGTCTTTGCAATCTGCAACGAAACCGGATTCTCTTGAATTATTGCAGACGTGAATCGGCGAAATCCCAGTTGATTAGATAATCGAGGAAGGTTTTGACAAAGTCGCCGCGTCGATTCTGATAGTCCAGATAATAGGCATGTTCCCAGACATCCAGGGTCAGAAGCGGGTGCCGACCCTCGGCGATTGGTGTTTCGGCATCGGTAGTGCTTTCGATTATCAGACGTTCATCTTCCTGAATCAGCCAAACCCAGCCGCTGGCGAATTCCCCCGCTGCCGCCGAAGCGAATTCCAGCCGAAATTCCGCGTAGCTGCCGAAAGATTCCTCAATTTTCTCCAGCATCTCGCCGGCGGGCGGCCCTCCGCCCTCAGGGTGCATGCTCTGCCAGAAAAAGGTATGATTCCATACCTGCGCTGCATTATTGAAAAGATTCTGCTGGTCAGGATGATCGGCTGATTCGACGATTATTTCTTCGAGAGAGATTTGTTCCCACTCGGTGCCGGCAGTCAGTTCATTCAGATTGTGCAAGTAGCCTTTATGATGCCAGAAATAATGGTATTTCATGATCTCTGCGGAGATATGCGGTTCCAAGCTGTAATAATCATAGGGCAGAGGCGGCAGTTGAAAAGGCTGGGCGGTCGAAGCCGTGGAAATAATTGATATACCGCTAAGCATAAAGGCCAGAACAGAGAGTTTGCAAAATGTATGGATTTTCATGATAAAGTAACTCCTTGGCTTCTTTAAGTTTAGACTTTTGCGAAATTGACGAATCGAGCCGAGACCGTCGCGAAGCAACAGAGGCTGCCTGGAGGACAGCAGCGAAGCGGAAATCTGGCTCGACCATTGGGCCGGACAGATTGTTGCGTTACCGTTATTTCGACGATCCGGGGTCCCGTCGTTGAGTGAAGTGACAAGTGATAGGAAATTGCTTTCCCTGACAACAATAAAACTGTAGTCCGGGAATGTGGCTGTGTCAAGTGGAAAGCTGATGTGGTGTAGGCGGGTCAGTGTAGGCGGGTGTAGGCGGGTCAGTCCTCTAATTTGACTTTATCAGGTATGGATATATGTTATTCGCAGTTTTGTCAAAGGGAACACAGCCATGCCTAGACCGTTGCGCATCGAATTTCCAGAGTGCCTG
>SLSR01000054.1 GCA_007130365.1 Lentisphaeria bacterium | reverse complement strand
TCAGGCGCCTGTAGGAAAATGTCCGGCGAGCATTTGATTAATTCGAAGGATGAGATACAATAAAATCGTCCGGTGAAGCGGAGGGCGGCAACGCTGGGAAGCGACCGCCCAAGGAATAGCCGGACGACGGACCGACGGTCCAGGGGGGATCGTCAACCCCCCCAATTTCTCAAAAAGGACAAGTCGGGACGTCCATATGCCTTAAAAATCCCGGGGTTTGGGGCAGAGCCCCAATTTCCCAAAAGCCCGAAAAATGAACTGACTTCCTCAGGTCTCCAAGTAGAGACGCCACCAAATTAATCGCCTTTTCGACCATTGCAATCGGTTGACGTTGCAACTCCTGGACGGACTGCCCGAGTAGTTGCGCCGAATCCGCCTTGGGCGGTTCGGCGCAGCCCCTGGAGCGGCCGCGCTGCGGCGGACGGCAGCCCCATGAACAGGGTGGCTCCTACGGTCTTTCGTTCGACAAGGCTTGCGACAAGGCTCACGGCAAAGCCAGCAAGGACGCGTCCGGCCCACGAGCTTTCGGCTCGCCCTCCGGCCACACGATCTTGTGCAACTGCACTTGCAGCCGCAGGCGCCGGCCGCTTTCAAGAAGCCAGGCGGCCAGAAGAGAGGGCGGACAAGCACCCGGCACCGGCGAAAGCAACACCTCGCGCCGACCGTCCGACAGGCCATACTCCTCGACCCGGGCCAGAGCCCACTCGAAATCGCGCCGGTCGCCGATGACAAACTTGACTTCGTCCGTCGCCGTCAGGCGCGCCAGATTGTCGCGGTTGAAGCTGTCGCCCATGCCGCTGCCCGGGCACTTGATGTCCATAATCACGCGCCAGCCGCGATTTTCCGGCAGAGGCAGAGAGCCGTTGCTTTCCACCAGCACCTCGTATCCGGCCTCGACCAGCGTACCCAGCAGCAGCCCGGTCTCCGGCTGCACCAAGGGTTCGCCGCCGGTCACCTCGACCAAGTCGCAGCCGAAGTCCGCGACCCGGCGCACTATCTCCGCGACCTCCATCTCGCTCCCGCCGGCGCCTCGCGAATCCTCCGTGTCGCAATAGCGACAGGCCAGGTTGCAGCCTTGCAGACGGACAAACACGCAGGGCCGGCCGGCCGCCGTCGACTCTCCCTGGATACTGTGGAAGATTTCATTTACCGACAACATGGCATATCCCGTCTTTTTCTCGCAACAGGTGTAATCCGCGCCAATCAAGTTTATATTACGGCATACCTTCGAAAAATGAATTGGCAAACCGAAAAAGCAAGAGAGTCCCAACTCATGATCGCCCTTCCGCTCCCACTCGCCACCGGCACCGGCACCGCCGCCGGTGTGCTCTATGCCTTCGAGCAGAGCGACGCCTTCGCCAAGATCATCATCCTGCTGCTCTTCGCCTTCTCGATCCAGGCCTGGACAATCATGATCGAAAAGGGCGCGTCCCTGCGCCGGGTGCGCCGCAAGGATCAAATCTTCACCCGCGAGTTCCGCGAGTGCCGCGGCCCGTTCGACATGATGCTCGGCAATCGCGCCGCCGCCGGCCCGATCATGAACATCTACCAGTCCGGGGTGGCCGAAATCGTCGAACTCCTCGACCTGCCGGAACGGGAAACCATGCGCTTTGCCCACGAACACCGCCTGCCGCGCCAGCTCTCCCCCTACGAAGTGGATCGGGTGCGCAGCGCCATGGAGCGGGCGGTGTCGGGCGAGATCGACGGCTTGGAACGGCGCCTGCCCCTGCTCGGCACCACCGTCACCATAAGTCCCTTCCTCGGCCTGCTCGGCACGGTGTGGGGGGTGATGATGGCCTTCGTCGGCATGGCGCGGGCGGGCCGGCCGGACATCGGCGCCATGGCGCCGGGAGTCAGCGGCGCCCTCCTGACCACGGTGGTCGGCCTGGTCGTCGCCATCCCCTCGGTCGTTGGCTTCAACCTTCTGACCAGCGCCACCCGGCAGACCATCACCAGCATGGACAACTTTGTCGACGACTTCGTCTCCATGCTGCGCCTGCACGGCGGCGAACTGGAGCCGACCGGCAGCCGAGAGGATGAAGAACCGCAAAGAGCCGCCAGAAAACTAAAGATCGACACCAATTTCTAGTCTGACCAAGCAGGCCGGCGGCCCGGCGCCGCTTTTGCATAGCCTCCTGAGGTCTATCGGAAAGCGGCGAGCGCCTGCGGCGCGGTTTTATACTACCGAAATCTGGAACTTCGGAACCCATATTAATGCCTCATGGCCGAATTCGCATGAATTAATCAGGCTAAAGCGAGGAAAACGATGAGCAGACGACGCCAGAACGCCACCGGCAGCTTTTCCGAGATCAACATCACGCCATTGATGGATCTCACCTTCCTGCTGCTGATCGTGTTCATGATCACCGCCCCGATGATGGAGTTCGCGGTCGACGTCACGCCGCCGGAACTGAACGCCGCCCGGATCGATGAGATCAACAACATCCAGGTCAACCTGACCGCCGACGGCGAGGTGATCGTCGAGGAGCGCCGGGTCGGGGCGGACGAACTGGCCGAGCGCCTGCACAGTTTTTTCCGCGAGCAGCCGAATGCCGCCGTCCTGATTCGCGGCCACGAAGACCGGCCCTACCGCGAAGTGATCAACCTGATGCGGCTCGCCCGGCAGGCCGGCTTCGAAACCGTTTCCCTGCTGACCAGAGCCGAAGAACCATAACCCAGAACCTCGGAACCCAGACCCCATGAACACGCGCTCCATCTGCCGTCGGATCTATCGCAGGCAACCGGTACTGTGCGCCGTTTCGAGTGCCCACGCCGCCTGCCTGCTGGCGCTGCTGGTGGCCGCCCTCATCGCCGCCTGGCGCAAGCCCAGGGAAGAGCTGATCACCGTGCAACTGATCGACTTCTCCGAACTTGCCGACAGCCTGCAATCCCCGAGCCCGGAGCGAGCCGTCGAACCGCCCTCCCCCACGCCCGAGCCCCCCACCCCCCGGCCGTCCGAGCCGCCCAGCCAGTCGCCGCCAGTCGAATCCGTCCAGCCGACCACCCCGGCCTGGCAGCCGCGCCGGCCGGAAGACATCCGCCAGCAGGGTTTGCGGCCGACCACCCGGAGAGCCGAACCAACCCGGCAGTCCCCGGCGAACCCCGCTCCCAGCGCCCGGGAAATCGCCAGCCGCACCCGCCAGCAGGTAAGCTCCCAGAACATGGCCATAGACATCCCGTCCCCCGCCGCCGGCCAGCCGACCGTGTCTCCAGCCGCCGCCACCCGCTACCTGAATGCGGTCATCGCCCTGCTGACCCGGGAATGGAACCAGCCTTCGGCCACCGCCGTGCCGGCCGATCAACGGCAGGCCACCGTCACCCTGGTGATTGGCGGCGACGGTGTAATCCGCCAGGCCCGCCTGCACCGTCCCAGCCGCAATCCGCTGATGAACCGCTCGGTTCTCGACATCTTCCGCACCCTCAAGCAACTGCCGCCACCGCGCAACTACCAGATTCCCAACGATCCCTTCGAAATCAATGTCACCTTCGAACTGGACTGACCTTGCCGCGCCCGGCATTCGGGCAAAATCACGCTATAGTAAAACTTGCGCGGCTGCCGGAATGCGCCGACAGTAGGCACGTCGAGTCCGCCTCAAGCGGATCGATGTGCCCCTCGGGGGCACAACCGGATTCGTCGCAATCTCCCAGGCTTGGGATTAATCCAGGGCGTTTTGCTGCGGGCTTCCAGCCCGCCGATGATTTTGTTCACTGTGTACCTGGGGTCGCGCTTCGCTTGACCCCAGGCTCTTGGGTTGGATCACCCCGCCGGGGTGTGGTCCTCGGGGCGGAGCCCCGATACAATTCAAAAG
>SLSR01000140.1 GCA_007130365.1 Lentisphaeria bacterium | reverse complement strand
TGCGGGCAGCGCCGAATATCGTCCCCGACCTCGACCAGGTACGACGAGATGTTGCGGATTTCGCGCGATTTCCGATCATAGTCAATATCGACCACCGCCAGACTTTCAGCGTGCGGTCCGGCCTGCACGTACCAGGAGCGCCGCCCGATTCTGCGCCCCGCCACCGCCCGATGGGTATGGGCGCCGAGAACCAGATCGATCTCCGGAAAGCGTTCGACGATTTCCCTGATCTGATTGACCCCGCGCGGATCGCGGAACATCCATCCCTGATGAATCGCGAGCACGACCAGGCCGATATCCGCTGTCTCGTGCAGGCCTGCCATTTCACGTTCGAGCATGGCCAGTGCGGACTCGACTCGATAGCCCTTGACATGCTCTCCCCAATGCCAGTTTTCAAGAAACCCCGAATTGGCTCCGAACACCGCGACCCGCAAACCGCCCCGCTCGAAAACCCGAAAGGCCGGGTACTCGGTCTCGTAGCCAGACCGGGTCACCCGCAGATTCCCGTTTAGCACCATGTCGCCGACCTGCCGGGTCAGCTCGACCATGCGAACGATCCCGAAATCCAGCTCGTGATTGCCCAGCGCCCAGACATCATAGGCCAGATGACGCAGCATCGCCACCGCGACCTCGCCCCGGCTGTGGGCGGAGACAAAGCTGCCCTGAATGGTGTCGCCGCAATCGATCAGCAAGAGATTTTCCGCCCCGGCCTCCTGCCGCTTGGTCTCGATCAGAGTGGCCAGGCGCAACCAATCGGCATCGGTCTCGCGACCGCCCATGATTCGTCCGTGCAAATCGGCGGTCTGCAGAATCCGCAGGTGCTGGCCAAAAACGCCAGGCTGAACGACCAGCCAAAGGCCAGCCAGTAAAATTCGCCAGACCCTATGCACAATTCGGCATCCCTTATTATATTCGTCTCGCCAGTTGAATCTGTGGGTGAACTTGGGTTCCGGAAGTTCCATCGCGCGATCGCCATACCGCAACCCCGAACCGCGTCGACCCGTTCGTTCATGCCCGGGAAATACTGGCGCCACCTGGCCGAAAAGCAAATGCCCGGAAAATCGGGACAAATGGGGCGAATGATAAAACCTATTCCACAGCCTGCATGATCCGGTTGATCAAAGCCTGGCGGGAAGCATAGTTTTCGACCTCGAAAATCAACAGGTAGAAACCTGCCCGATGCGGCGAGTCGAGAGCCAGGGCGGCAACCGCCCGGCCGCCGCCGGCAAAGGCGACGTAGCGTTGCTGATGTGGCTTGTCGACCACGGGAATCACCGACACCGGGCCGAAACCGGCTTCGCGCCAGCGCGCTTCAAGCAGGACGCGAAAATCCTCCACCCCGGCAATCTTGCCTTCGTCTTCGGGGTAGAAGCGCACCCGGCAGTGCAATCCATCCTCTTCACTGCGCCAAACCACCTCGTCACCCTGTCGCTCGAACTGGCTCCATCCTTCCAGTTCGGCGGGTGCGAAGCCGGCGGGATAGATCATGGGCGCCCGCAATCCCGGCAGGGAGGAGGAGAACCAGGGCAGCCCGGCGGCCGTCACCAGCAAAAGCAGGATCATCGACCAGCGCCAGGCACCGACCCCGGTGTTAAGGACAAAGCCTGCCAACATCAGAACCAGGGCGACCGCCAGCAACTCGAAGGGGGCCAGGACATCCAGCACCTCGTACTCGACCATCATAACCTGAACCGAATGAGGCCACCGCTCGAAAGCCAGCAGACCGCCACCCGCCAGCAAGGCCGCCGCCAACAATATTCCCGCCAGAATCCGGCTTGCCAACTGGCGAATCAACAGAAGAATCGAAAGCAAGACCGCGAACCCCAGAATTATCATGGGGGCGGGCAGCAGCAAATCGTGAACCGTACCGACCCGGCGCCATAGCGGCATAGTCGCCAGAATCAGAGCCAGCCAAGCCATGAGCAAGGCCAATCCGCCGCCGAGATACTGGGCGGGGGCAGTATCGGCATCGGTCAGCCAGGAATTATCGCGAGCCGCGGCGCTCTCCCGCGCCTTCTCCTTTTTCTCGTCATCTTCGCGCATCGCCTTCCTGGCGCTTTCCGGCAACGCGGCTGGTCGCGGCTGGACATGGCGAGCGGCGGACTGACTCCTCTCTTCCCCTGGTTCGGCCTGTTCCGAAGGCGAATCCCTACGCCGCCGGGAACGTCGGACAAATCGAGCTTTGCCTCCCTGGTCGGCGGATTTGTCGCTCCGGGATGCGGTTTCGTCACGGTCTTTCCGGGAACTGTCTACGGCCGCCGATTCGGGAATCGAGCCTGAACCTTGCCCCTCCTGGCTTGGCGGCAATGCCGAACCGCTCTCGTCGCTGGGGGGAGGAACCGGAGCTGGCCGACGAGACACACCCAGGCGAGTGGCCTTCGGCACGGGCTTGACCCGCGGCATCGCCATGGTCTGCTGATTGGCCAAAGCCTCCTTCTCGCCGCGGCTCAAAGGCTTTTCCCGATCGGCATCGCCTTCCCTTTCAATCGCAGGCTCCGCCCGAGGTGGGGACTCCGGAGCGGGAGACTCGACTTTCTTGCGCGAAACAAACAGATCGCCAGGCGACGAGGGCTTGTCGGCGGCAACGGCGGCGGTCGGCAGCCTGGTCGACAAGGAAGGGTCTGCGGTCACCGGTCCGGCGGTTGGCGGGGTCGAACTGGCGGCCGGCTCGGCCGACGGCGCCTCATGCGGCGGCAGCTCGGTCGGCTTCCCCGGCTGTGCAGCCGCAGCCGCTTCGCCGCCGTGCGTTTTCAGCTGCAGTTTCAGCCGCGGCGGCTGTACTGCCGCAGTTGCCTCCGAGCCGGCCGAAGCCACATCCTCCGAAACCGAGAACAGGCAGGTGTCCCCGGTTCTCACCCGATTGCGACCGCGGCTCCGGACGCTATTCCCCCCCGTGGCGGAATCGGCGCGTTTGTCCTGGTCGAGACTTTCACGAGGCTTGAGTCGCAAAGATTTTCGCTTGTCCATAAAACTTCAATCCCGGTCAAACCTTGGTAGGCTCAGCGGCGATCGCCGCGTGGTTGTCGATTTTTTCCATCGCCTCCTGAAAGGACTCCGGCGAAGTGAGAAAAAAATGCAGCTGTCGCCGCAAATATCTCTGCAGCCGCTGGCGCAAATTTTCATCTACCGGATTCAACAAGGCGACCATCAAATCGCCGGACATTTCGGCGAAGGGCAAAACGCCCAGCCGCCGCGCATCGGCCAGGGGAACCAGGTTGATCAATTCATCGCCAATCTCGAACCGATGGATCTCGACAAGGGGGGTTTCGGTATGAGCCGCCAGGAACCCGACAATCTTCTTCAGGTTGACCCGTTCCATCTCGGCCAATTCCTGCAGCAATGCCAAAGTCGCTTCGGAGTTGGGATTCATCCGACTTTCCGTCAAGCCGGCGATCGCATTCTCATACTGCTCCTGACTGACCAGCTCGTTTTGCAAAAGCAGCCAGGCCAGCTCAAGCTCGCCGTTCAGGTCGAAGGCCAACTTGGGTCGAACCTGTGGCGCAGACCTTGCCCCCGCCCCCTCCGGATCGCCGGAATCACCACCAAGTCTGGCTCTGGCCTTGTCGCCCAGCTTGCGCGCGACCTGGTCGACCGGGTTCAAGGCGAGCACGTGCTCGGTTATTTCGAACAGTTCCTGCCACAATTCTTCGCGCTCGCAAATTTCGGCCAGTTGCAGGTAGAGCTGGCGGGCGCGAACATTTTCGCCGACCCGCTCATAGGAAGCGGCGAGGGCGGACAAGGCCATCTCATCCTCCGGATTCTGTTCGAGAATGGATTCGCAGGTCTTTATGGCCTCCCAAACCGACCCGTCGTCTTC
>SLSR01000245.1 GCA_007130365.1 Lentisphaeria bacterium | reverse complement strand
TTGCGCAAGGGTGCCGAGTCGACAAGGATCAAGGCGGTGCATCCATTGTGTTTCCGGGCTATATGGGCGGGCTTTTTCCGGCGATGAGACGGGTGCCTTTTTTTGCCTTTTCTCTTCTTTGCCATCGCGTGCTTTGTCTTCCCATGGTGTCTGGTTCGGGGTGGCGGGTTCAGCGGATTGGCCTTTCTCCGATAACTTAACGCAGGGCGAGTCGATTGCGAGGTTCAGGAACAAAAAAAAACGGGCGGAAATGATTTCCGCCCGTTTCTCGTTCTGCCTTGATCAGATTAGAACAGATAGTTGAACTTAACCTGATAGATGTCGGCCTTGTTGTCTCCGCGAACCTGGTTGAGGCGACGGTAGACGCTGTTGATCCCCATGTGCTCGCTGAGGCTGTAGCCCAGCTCCAACCTGTGCCCTTTGCTGTTGACCGGCGAGAACTCGTCGACCAGGGCGGCGGGGAAGGAGTCGGCTTCGACCCGGCCGTAGGAATAGCCGGCGTTGAAGTCGGCGAACTCGCCGCGCAGTCCGACCATGAAGCCAGTGTCGTTGTCCTTCGGGTTGAGCGTGGGGTTCCAGGTCTGGCTGAGCGTGCCGCGGCGGGCGCTCAGGTTGCGCCAGACTTGGCCTTGCGCGGCTAGGCGGACTTCGCCGATCGTGCTGCCGACTTCCGCGAACAGGTCCGCGGTATTCATCTTATAGTCGGACAGCGAAGCCGGCCCCCACGGCTTGCGCAGGGCGTCGACGTTCGAGGTAGTCCGGTAGTAGGCGGCGGCGACCGTGAAATCCACGGTTTCCAGATCCATGCCGTAACCGACCTGGCCGGCCCACATTTGGACGTCGCGATCGTCGCGCACATTGCGCAAGCCCATGTTGAGCACATCGTACCAGCCCAGGGTGGCGAAGGCGCCTTCGAATTCGACCTGGGCGGTCACGCCGACCGGCCGCACATCCTGATCCCACAGGACAAACGAGGTTTTGAAGGGGTTGTGCTGCTGGCCGATGGTCAGGCTGGCGATGTCCCAGCTATGCTTGGCATAGGCGTAGTCCAGGGCGAGGGCGCCGCTTTCGAAGGGTGTCCACTCGGACCAGACATTGCGGCGGTTGCGCGGATCCTGGAACTGGCTCCAGCCGGTGACCAGACCGGCGCCGACTTCCCAGCCCTCGCTGGTCTGCCAGATCGCGCCGAGCCGGAACAGGGTGTAGAACGAGCTGAATTTCTGACTGCGCCGACTGGTTCGCTTGCCGTCGATGAACTCTTCGGCCACGATGTCGTCCCAATTGGCCGCAACCCAGGCCCAGTCCACGTCGTCCATTTCTTCGCCGTACTCCCACAGGAGATCGCGCAAGTGGCTTTCGCCAGCCCACCGGCCGCGAGCCTTGTCGCGCAGGCGCAGATAGCCGATTTCCAGTTCGCCCCTGAATTCGATGCCCTCGATATTCGGGCGGAAGACGACGACCGGGCCGACCTCTCTGACCTGCGCCAGACCGCGCGCGTCGATCGCGCTTTCCACTTCGCCTCTGACCATGGTCGACAGCTCGCCTTCGGTCATGCGAGCCTTCAGGCTGTTGATTTCAGCCTGTTGCTCCATAACCTGCCGCTGCAGACTGTCGAGCCGGTCGAGAATCTGCTGGTCGGCAGTGTCGGCCATCGCGGCGGGTGCCGCGACGGCGATAGTCATAACTGCTGTCAGTAGTTTTTTCATGGCAAGACTCCTTCTGACTTTTTGTTTTTTTTCTTGACAGACTCATTCTGGTTCTTGCGACCGCGTGATTAGCAATCTTGATGCGGGCACTTTATTTGCTTCCGACTGCCTCCTTTCGCTGCGGCCGAGGCGGTTGCCTTGACCTTGGGTTGGTTTGCGACCGAATTGTCTGGCAGATTGTTTTAGTCTGGTTGGAATTGCATTGTATTTTTGTTAGGGTAGCATGGGTTTCGAGGGTCGCAAGTCCCCAAAGGCATATTCTCACAGAAAAGGTGTTGTCATTTTGAATCGCTGTCATTCCATAAAGCAAAGAGGTGGGATGATCCTCGAATTTAAATATATGTGTTGCGACAGGCAGGCACGGGGCTATTCAGTCCGGTCGGTTCCCCGCCTCCCTGCCTGCGGACTCACTTGATGGCGAGTTCATTCCAGGTCATACAAATCGTCGTTTCCCTCCCCGGCATATCTTATCCTATAAAAATCAGGATGGTCAGTAACGCCCGGGTTGTATCTGGCGTATGGTTTCATTGCCGGCGTAGTGTCTTTTGAAGTCAAAGACGACACATGCCCGTCAACCCAGCCGACATTGGTTAAGGCTCCTCCGGAATGTCGAAGAAACAATGTCCCTTGCCCGCCTCCGCCAACTGCACCGGGGCGGTCGGCAAACGGTGCGGTCATACTGACGGCACCTTTGATGCTCGTGTTGGGAGGGAAGCCAAAAACATATCCTGGTTCGCCAAATAGCAGAGAGTTGGATGGCGCTTTCACCGCAGTCTCCCTGATTGGATTGCTGCCACGGCCAATGTAGGTGTGGTTGTAGTTGTATGAATACATGTAAAAGCCGCCCTGGCCATCGGTCAGGAAAGGGCGGTCGCCCCGCCAGGATGGGCATTGAAGAATCTGAGTCGCGCTTCGATCCTTCTCAGTACCAACGTAATCATCATAGCCGAAAATGAATTCCGCATATTGCTTTCTTCGTGGTTCGCGAACGACATAGGTTGGGGAGAAGTAGCCATGGTTTTCCATGCGGTAGACGGTCATGGCGATGCCGTATTGACGAATATTGCTGCGGCAGGCGATGGTTCTAGCCGCTTCAGTCGCATTTTGCAGTACGGGAAGAAGCATGGCGGCCAAGATGGCGACGACCGAAATTACGACAAGCAGTTCGACCAGCGTAAAAGGCACTCGCCCCGACAGCTTGCGTAAACTAATATATTTACCGTGCCCCATGGTTCAGCCTGAAAATAACTGCGAGGCCTGGAAATCGGCAACATGCCGGGATTGCCAGCTCGCTTAAAAGAAAATTGCGAAATGTTCGAAGCGGAACCCCGTAGGTCGGCTGTCCGAGTCGACCAATATGGGCTGGACGGAATCCGGCCCTACCATCGCCGTCGCCGCATCAGCAACCCCATCGCAGCGACCATCAATAGAGCCAGCACCGAAGGCTCGGGGATGATCGTGACATTGTCGATGGCGAAATAGGCGGGTGTGTTCATGCCATATTCACCAACGTCCGAGGAAGACAAAACGAACTGCAAGGAGGCGACCTGACTGCCCAGGCCGGTCAAGTCAACCCAGGTCCATTCCGAGACTATGTAGTCATCCTTGTCGTCACCATCCTGGTAACCGGTAAAATCCGCCAGATAAAAATCGACGGAGCGGATTGTCTCCCCAAGCGAGTCCAAGCCGGTTATGGTCAGCATGAACCAGTCCCCACTTTCGAATTCATTCGAGAACATACTGCCTTCCCACATATCCCAGGCGGCAAAGGCGGTGTTGTTCGCGTACAAGCCTTGAGTCTGAGCGGGAGATTCGAAGGTGATGGTTGGGGCAGCAATGCCGACATAGCCGACCGCGTAAACACCGGTGCCGGACACATCGGTGCCGGGCTGGTAGACGGCATACTGGTTTCCCCATCCACCTTCGTCTGGATTGTTCACCGAGGAATAGGTGAACCCTTCCCAGTAAGTTCCTCCCCAGCCATCATCCTGGACTTCCAGATTGAAGGTCATCCCCGCATCAGTCCAATCGTATGTGCCTGCTTCTGCAGGGCGATAGTACCCGTCCTCGCCGGTGTCCTTGGAGTCGAAGGTTGCGATGGTTGTAGCCGGCGCGTGGCTGACCGCAAAGACAAGGCTCATGACGGCAAACAGCTTGACGGTTTTCATTTTTTTGTTCCTTTTTTCTGTAATTGACTTCTCTGGGGTTTTGCTTTTTTCACCCGTGCGTTCTAGGCATGAGGCGCCCTTCGTCGCGACAAAAAAGCCGATGCTCGCGTTCGAGCATCGGCTTTTCATTCCAGAGCAGTGCCTGGAACTTTGACCGACAGGCTGTGACGCGAAGCCTTATCGATGATCAGGGTGTTCTGACTTGCAGGCGATTTTGATGATCCTACTTCCCCGGCCTTCCCGTCCGTTTCTTTCCGGACAGTGGCTTGTCGGGGGTTCGTTCCTGCTTACAGCGGCGCGACCGTTCCGGATTCTCACCGGATTCCCCTGTTTAATTGTATGAATTGTCGAGCGGTCTCCTTGGTCTATGGCGAACTTCGCAAAACAAAAAGTTACTAATAATGGGGAATTGGCCGATTGCAAGCCGCATCTTCGCATTACCCGGGTTGCTCGGCTATATTGCCTATCGACCGACAAGAAAATACAGCATGGAACAGGAACAGAATGTTTTCCGATCGCGACTATAATCGGCGCACCGTCTATCGCGGCGGCTTTGGCGGCTATCGCCAAAGCTCGATTCTGCGCCCCTTGATCATTGCCAACATAGCGGTTTTTATTCTGCAGAGCCTGAGTCCCGGACTGACCGGGCTTTTGTCTCTTAACTTTGGCGATCTGCGCCAGTTTCAAGTCTGGCGACTCGGCACCTACATGTTCGCGCACGGCAATTTCTTCCACATTCTGCTCAATATGTGGGGGCTGTATATTTTCGGGGCGCCGCTCGAGCAGCAGATCGGGCCGCATCGCCTGTTGCGCCTGTATTTTGTCAGCGGCCTGATCGGCGGGATTATCTGGCTGGTTTTCAATGCGTCGCAAATTCAGGTTGCACCGGGAATTTTCATCTATCCCAGTGTGATCGGCGCCAGCGGCTCGGTTTTCGGCACGATGATGGCGGCCGCCATGCTGGCGCCCAACCGGCAGTACATGCTGCTGTTCCCGCCGATCCCGATGCGCCTCAAGACTCTGGTCACGGTCTATGCGGCCTTGGAGATCTACAACACTTTGCAGCGGGCCGAGGGCGGGCGCGTCGCCCACCTGGCTCATCTTGGAGGTCTGATTGGCGGCTACCTGTTCGTGGTCTACGCGGTGCCCGGTTGGCGCGGTTTCAAGCTGCACCGCTTTCTGCTTGACAGGATTCGGCACTGGCGGCTGCGCTGGCGGTGGGCGCGCTTTCGCTCGGTTTCCAGTCGACAGTCGTTCGATCAGGACGATGATGATTATGGCGATGACGAGATCACGCTGGACGATATTCTGGATAAGATCGGGCGCGACGGGCTGTCCAGCCTGACCCCGCGCGAACGGCGGATTCTGCAGGAGGCTCGGGAGCGCCTGAGGGGCAAGCACTAAACGCTCGTTCCACGGGGATAAACCCGTGGCGACGGGATGGGCTTCGCGACCCCAATGGCTGCGTACATGAATTAACTGGACTAGGAAGCCAAGATGGCTGATCTGCGAGTTGAACTTGGGCCTTTAAGCCTGCGCAATCCGGTGATTGCCGCTTCCGGCACCTTTGGCTACGGCCGCGAGTATCGGGACCTGGTGGCGCTCGACTCCCTGGGCGGGATCGTGGTCAAGGGGGTTTCCCCGTTTTCCTCGCCCGGCAATCCGCCGCCGCGGACGGCCGAGGTCGAGGCCGGCATGCTCAATGCGATCGGCTTGCAGAATCCGGGCATCGACAAGTTTGTTGCCGATCCGGAATATCTGCCCTGGCTGCGCACGGTGAATACGGCGGTGATCGTCAACATCTGGGGGCGCACAGTCGAGGATTATGTTCTGGTGGCCGAGCGGCTGGAGGCGGAAAAGAGCGGCATAGCGGCTTTGGAGATCAATATTTCCTGCCCCAACATCAAGGAGGGCGGGATCGGCTTCGGCACCGATCTCGGGATGGTCGAGCAGGTGGTCGGCCGGGTGCGTCGAGCCACCACACTGCCTTTGATTACCAAGCTCAGTCCGAATGTCAGCCGGATTGCCGATTTCGCCCGTTGCGCGGTCGACGCCGGCAGCGACATACTGTCGCTGATCAACACACTGCCGGCGATGGCGATCGATGTCGAGAGCAGAAAGCCGCGCCTGGCCAATGTTACCGGCGGTCTGAGCGGGCCGGCCATCAAGCCGGTCGCGGTCAAGCTGGTCTACGAAGCCGCGCAGGCGGTCGAAGCGCCGATTATCGGGATGGGCGGTATCGTCAGCGCCGAGGACGCGGCCGAGTTCATACTGGCCGGCGCCAGTGCGGTGGGGGTGGGCACTGCGATCTTTGCCGACCCGCAGTGCCTGTCGCGGATTGTGGAAGGGCTCGATCTCTACTGTCGCCGTCAGGGTGTGGATGCTCTGGCGGAATTGGTTGGGGCAGTCAAGTTTTGACGGGAGAGAATGTGATGATTCCTTTGCAGGTAAAGTCGATTTCCTTGTCGAATGTCGGATTTGTCGTGATGCTGGTCACGCAGGACGGCGCGCGCAGTCTGCCGATCTTCATCGGGGTGCCGGAAGCCCAGGCCATCGCTCTGCAGGTCAATCGGATCAAGCCGCCGCGGCCGATGACCCACGACCTGCTGAAGGGGCTTCTCGACTTGTTCGAAAGCAAGCTGCAGTGCGTCGTGATTACCGATTTGCAGGAGGGCACCTTCTTCGCGCGGCTGGAGATCGCCTATGAAAACCGGATTCTGGAAGTGGATTCGCGACCCAGCGACGCGATTGCCCTGGCCTTGCGCTGTTCTGTTCCGATCTTTGCCGAGGAGGCGGTGATGGAAGCGGCCGCGATCGCCACCGAGGATTTGGCCGAGGGCGGCGATCAGGCGGGCGCGCAGGGGGCTGGTGGCAGGGCGGGGAGGGCAAGCGGGCCGCAGGACGAAATGCAGGCGCTGAAGAATCGGCTGCAGGAGGCGATCAGGGATGAGCGCTACGAGGAGGCGGCCCGCCTGCGCGATGAAATCAAGCACCGGGAATCGACCAACTAGTCTGATTAATTCATACGAATTCGGCTGGGCGCTGGAGTTTAGTTGACCGGATGGCATTGAAAGGCAAGTGCCCACGCGGCAAACTTGACCCGTGAATTAGTCAGGACAGGAAGGCGGCGGTCTTGGCGCGGAACTCGCGGCAGCGCGGATAGTTTTCTTCGCCGCACAATTCGGCCAGCTCCTGGATCTTTTCCTTCTGCTTGCCGTGCAGTTTGGTCGGCACTTCGACCTGCACCTTCACGTGCTGGTCGCCGCGGCCGCGGCCGCGCAGGGCTGGTATGCCCTTGCCGCGCAGACGGAAGACCGCCCCGTTCTGGGTGCCGGCCGGAATTTTCAGCTTGCCTTTGCCGCCGATGGTCGGCACCGCGACCGAGCCGCCCAGGGCGGCGACATCGAGCGGGATCAGCACCTCGCAGAAGATGTCCCCGCCTTCACGCCGGAAAAAGGCGTGCGGCCGCACATGCAGGATCACGTAGAGATCGCCGGGCGGGCCTCCGCGCTGTCCGGATTCTCCTTCGCCGCCGACCCTCAGGCGCGAGCCGGTATCGACCCCGACCGGGATATGAATCTGAATGCTCTTGCGCTTGCGCACCCGGCCGACTCCCTGGCAGGTGGGGCAGGGGTCGGAGATGGTCTGGCCGGAGCCCTGGCAATAGGGGCATTGCTGGCGAACGCTGAAGAATCCCTGGTTCATGGTGATCTGGCCGGTACCCTGGCAGTGCTGGCAGGTGGTCGGCTTGGTCCCCGGCTTGGCGCCGGTGCCCTGGCAGTTGTCGCAGGCGACCGGCCGGGTCAGCTCGATTTTCTTGTCCGCCCCGAAGACGGCGTCTTCGAAGTCGATCTCCATTTCGTAGACGATGTCGCGACCGGCGGCCGGCGCGTTGCGGGCGCGACCGGCGCGGCTTTGGCCGTCGCCGAAAAAGCTGTCGAACACACTGCCGCCGCCGCCGCCGCCAAAGACCTGGCTGAAGATGTCGAAGGGATCGACTCCCCCGAATCCGCCTTCGCTGGCTCGTCCGGCGCTTCTCGTATAGGCTTCGTGTCCGTATTGATCGTAGCGCCGCCGTTTCTCGGGGTCGCTCAAGACCTCGTAGGCGGCCGAGACTTCCTTGAACTTTTCTTCGGCTTCCTGGTCGTTCGGATTGCGGTCGGGGTGATATTTCAGAGCCTGCTTGCGGTAGGCCTTCTTGATGTCCTCCGAAGAGGCTGACCGTTCAATTCCGAGTGCTGTGTAGAAATCTTTCGCCATAGAGCGTGTCATCTCGATTTACTGTTGCTTTATTCCGTGCTTGTTTCGGCTTGGCTCTCGTCCGGGTCTTCCTCCCCCTGCTCCGAAGCCGCGGCCTGCGGCGGGCCGCTGCTCACGATTACCGTGGCCGGCCGCAACAGGCGTTCCCCCAGGCGATAGCCGCACTTCCATTGGCGCAGTACGCGCCCCGCCTCGACTTCGCTCGAAGGTTCCTGCGCCACCGCGTCGTGCTGTTCCGGATCGAAGACCTGGCCGGTCGCGTCGACCGGTTTTACGCCGAGGCTTTCGAAGGTTTTCCTGAACTCGCCGAGAATCATCTGCATTCCCTGCTTCAAGGTGGCGATGTCGCTTGCCTGGCCGACATGATCCATGGCCATCTGGAAATGGTCGAATACGGAAAGGAACTCTTCGATCGTCGAAGCCTTGGCGTATTCGCGGATTTCCCCGGCCTCGCGCTGCATGCGCTTGCGGTAGTTGTCCAGCTCGGCTCGCAGGCGCATGTATTTTTCGCCGCTTTCCCGCAGTTGTTCCTCGAGCTTCTTCAATTGCTCGTCCAGCTGGCGGGTCGGTTCACCGTCCGCCGCAGCTTTCTGGCCTGCGGGTTGGAGTTCGGCCGCGCCATTCGTTTCAAGTTCATTCTCTTTGTGTTTTTTTCGTCTGGCCATAATCTTGTGATTCTCCCGACACCTCAAGGGTTGTCGTAACCGCTTTGTATGATTATATTTATTTTTCAAAAGGCTTTTTATAGCCGACAACCCCTCGCGATGGTTGCCGAAAACACTTTAATTTGTGTTGCAATTGAGTTTTTTCCAGTCGCTTGGACTGACTGGCCTGACGGAAAGGAGACATGTGTTGAAAATGAATGAATGCAGCTGCAATTGTTTCACGGGTTGGGCGCTCGCCCTGCTGTGTCTTTTTCTTGTCGGCTGTCAAGCCGCGCGCGAGTCGGCCGAGGTCGAGCCGGAGCAGACGGCTGTGGAGCATGCGCTTCCGGCTCCGCCGCAAGTCTGGTTCGAGAACTTGGGGGCGCCCTCGGCCTGGTCGCTTGCGCAACTGGAAAGGGCGGTCGAGACCGCGTATGCCGCCCTGCGCCGGCCGGAACCGGCCTTCGATGCGGACTTCGCGTTCCTGCCTGAAGACAGCGAGCCGCGCATGGTGTTTTTAAGTTGGTCCGACGGCCGCCGCCCGGTTCGCGTGGTTCATGCCGGCGGTCGGGGCTGGGCGAAGGCGCTGTCGGCCGCCCTGGACGAAGCCCGGCAACAGGGTGCCGACCGAAATTCGGTCGAGTTTCTGAAGCTGGATCTGGTTCAGCATGTGGCGCTCTTTCCGGAATGGCAAGCCGACCGTCATCCCATTCCCGATCCCAGTCTGCGCGGAGTGGCATTGGCGGCGGCGGCGCCTTTCGCCTTTCTCCCGGAGCAGATAATGTTCAACCGCATGTATACCGCGAGCGGCTTGCTCGATGCCGTTCGGATTTCGCAATTGCTTCTGCCCACGCACAGTCTGGTCGAGCTTGGCCTGTTTAAAAAAGTCATCGAGTACAGTGGCGAGCAGCCGCTTTTCAGCTTTGATACGCAGAGTGTCTTTTTCGATGGGCGGCAGGCGCTTCCGGTTTATCGGGGGCATGCTCTTGCCGAACCGCCAACCCGCCAGGATCTGCGGCGGGCGGCTGATCGCCTGGTCGACTTTCTCGTCCGCAATATTGAAAGCGACGGCAGTATCGACAGCGATCCCGAGATCTGGACGACCCATACTGAACATGGATTTCATTCCCTGCGGATCCAAACCGCGGTTCTGTGGGGATTGACTCGCTATGCCGCCCTGACGGGCGATCAGGCCGCCTTGAGCGCCGCCCGCCGTCTGGCCGAGCAGTTGCGAGGCCGGGCGCAGCCGCTGGTCGCGGCCGGCAATGTCGAGGCTTTGGTTGAATTTGTCGAGGCCGACCTGGAGACCAACAGCTATGGGGTTCTGGCCTGGCTGGACTTGGCGAACTTGACGGGGCGAACGGAAGATCGTGAATTCGCCTTGCGCCTGGCTCGGTTTCTGCGCCTGCAATTGCAGCCGACCGGGCAGTTTCTGCCGCGGCGCTATGTGCCCGGCGCTCAAATCGCGACCGAGGTGGAGGTCGACTCCTCGGCTCTTGCCGCCATCGCCCTGGTTCGACTTTACGAGGCCACCGGGCAGCCGGCTTTCTTCGAGGCCGCCGAAGCCGCCATGGATTTTCTGCTGCATTCACAGATTGAGCCGGTCGAAATGACCGAACTGCCGGGCAGCCCGTGGTTTCTGGCCGCCGCCAACGCGCTGTTCACCCACAATCGCGACCAGCGGCTGTCCCGGCAGAGCGAACGCATGGTGGTTGCCCTGACCGCCGGACAGAGATTGGCGGATTCCTTGTTCGCCGATCTGGCCGGCAGCTATCGCGATCATCGCACCACCGCCCGGGTGGCCGCGCTCGCCCCCGGCCTGGCCGAAGCCATTCGGCTGCTGCGGGATCGCCGCCGGGAAACCGCCGCCGCCAGCCTGCGCAGCAACCTGCAGCTCAATTTGGTGTTTCAAATGCAGGCGCAATTCGGAAGGCCCGAGCTGCTCTACGTTCCCCATCCCACCCGCCTGGCGGGAGCGTTTCGCGATGACATTCGCGGGATCAGTGTCTCGCTCGACGCGCAGGCCTATCAGTTGTTGGCTCTGGTCTCGGTGCTTGAACTGATGGAGGAGGAGGGGCTTGAGCAATTGCCGTTGAGCGAGGAGCACAAGGCCGGCTTGCACGAGGCGCGCCGAGCCTTCAGGCGGTTCGCCCGCGGTCTTCCCCCGTCCGATTGAGGTAGTTTCGCGGTTCCGTTTCGTTGAAGTGCCCTTTCAGGGCACAATTGCAATGCCATTGTTTCCCAATTGAGTCTCCTTGCTGGATTCGGTGACGAAGTTTCGTTAAAAAACACCGACGTTGCTTGAGGTCGGCACTTCTTCTTGCGGCTGATTCGGACTATGCGGCGAGATACAATGACCTTCAGAACCGAATGGCAAATCGCAATGCCTGAGCATAAGTTTCGGGAGAAGAGCGCCATCACGCTTCGGTCGTACCGATCTCCGCTGGTTCTTCCGCTTCCCGGTCCTTGATCGTCTCGAAGATGTCCTTAGCCAGTAACGGGAATACCGTGTTCTGAAACTGTTGGTCGTCCATGTAGCGCGAGACGATCTGGTCGTTTTCGGACATGCGCTGGATCATAAACGATTCGATGAGAGCGCGAATTCCCAATTCGAACTTGTCCAGTGGATTGGCCTGAGCTGTCTGAACTACACGGTCGTCACTGCACGCTTTCTCCTTGATTTGCTCGAAGAACAGCCGGTCCTCCTCCGTGAACTCAGTTCCGAACCGTTCGTTCAGAACATCTATGATGCTCGAGAGCGGTACTTCCTCGTCTTTCGGCTTGCCGGTGCCGACATCTGTCGGGCTCTTAACCTCGACAACGTCGCCGGTCTCCAAATCAATAGCTCCCGCCGAGACACGTTCAAGCCGATAGTATCGAAGCGCCACGTCGTCTTCCGGTCTTATCACGCTATCGTCTCTCCCGGTCGGCAGGTGCGGCAGAAGGAAGCGTCCGAAGCTGTAGAGTTTCTCGAGGCCTGGGTCTGTCCACGGCATGATCTGACTCAAGAAGGCATAGAGATTCACGTAGCTGCGCAGTTTGTCTCGGAATATCTGCCGCTGTTCCTCGTCCTTGATAGCCTTGAACCGGTCTACCGCTGGCTGAAGGTGTTTCTCCATGCGCGCATGGTCGTGGACGTTGTGCTGCCTGAGCGGCTTGTAGAAAATCGTGGCAAACGCCTCGACTTCCGACCAGTGGTAGACCTGCATCTCGTCCATTTCGAACTTCAGTGTCTCAAGCTGCTCGGGGTCCGATGTGTCCTGTAGGCTGGTGGTGTCGTAATACGGTTTGAAGGCGGCATAGATTTCGTCCGGCTCATTGACGAAGTCCAGAACGAACGGCGCTTCCTTGCCCGGATAGGTACGGTTCAGACGCGATAATGCCTGCACTGCCTGCACGCCAGCCAACCGCTTGTCCACGTACATTGTCTGCAAAAGCGGTTGGTCGAATCCGGTCTGGTACTTGTTTGCCACCAAGAGAATCTGGTAGTCGTCGGTCTCGAACCGATCCGGTAACTGAGACTCGCTGATGCTTCTGCCCGTGACGACATCGGTATTCATTCCTGGTTCGGTGTATTCAAGACCCGTATCCGGGTCTTTGACCGTTCCGCTGAACGCAACCAAGGGGCGAACGTCATCGTACTGATTGTCAGCGATATATCGCTCGAAGGCGAGCATGTAACGCACAGCATGCAGGCGCGAACTGGTAACCACCATAGCCTTGGCACGGTTACCCATTAGGTATTTTACGCTTCGGCGGAAGTGTTCGATCATGACCTCCGTCTTCTGCTCGATGTTGTGCGGATGAAGGCTCATGAATTTGGCGAGCGAGCGTGTCGCCTTCTTTTTCGGCAGATCCGGATCATCTTCGATGGACTTGACCAGCCGATAGTACGTCTTGTAGGCGGTGTAGTTCTTGAGAACGTCGAGGATGAACCCCTCTTCGATGGCCTGGCGCATTGAGTAAGTGTGAAACGCATCAGGCTTGCCGGTTGGGCCAACGCGCCCAAAGAGTTCAAGCGTCTTTCCCTTTGGCGTCGCGGTGAAGGCGAAGAAACTCAGGTTCTTCTGCCGACCTCGGGATTCCATGATCTGGTTAAATCGATCTTCGATGTCCGCCTCTTCGTCGTCTTCTTCGTTCATCCCCGAGCCCAGGATGGTCTTCAGTTCCCTGGCGGTTTCCCCGGTCTGACTTGAATGGGCCTCATCGACGATGACAGCATATCTGCGCCGAGCAATGTTGGTCTCCCATTTGCCGGCTTCTTCCCGTGCCTCTTGTTGTTCTTCTTCCGAGAGGTCCTCGATATTGCCACCAGCCGCAATGTGAAGCAGACCCTTCAGCACAAAGGGGAACTTCTGGAGGGTGGTGACGACAATTTGCGTACCATCCACCAATGCTTCCGCCAACTGCTTCGAGTCCTGGTCAATCGGCTTCACCACGCCCTGCGCGTGCTCAATCTGGTAGATGGCATCCTGGAGCTGTTGGTCGAGCACCTGTCGGTCCGTGATCACGACCACGCAGTCGAAGACCTTTTCGTCCTCCGTCGTGTGGAGACTCGCGAGGCGGTGCGAGAGCCAGGAAATGCTGTTCGTCTTGCCACTGCCCGCTGAGTGCTGAATCAGATAGTTGTTCCCGGCACCATCACCGCGGGCGGCGCAAATCAGCTTCCGGACGGAGTCGAGCTGGTGATAGCGCGGAAAGATCATGGCTTCCTTGGTCACCCGCTTCTTGCCGCCGCGCCCATCATCGACCTTCTCATCGCGATGCTCGATGAACATAAAGTGTCCCAGGATCTCCAGGAAACTGTCACGCTGGAGGACCTCTTCCCAGAAGTAGCCGGTTCGGTGACCGCTGGGGTGCGGTGGGTTGCCTGATCCGCATTTGATCTCGCCCGGATGACTCCCCCGGTTGAACGGCAGGAAGAACGTCTTGTCGCCGCTCAGGCGCGTGGCCATGTGGACCTCGTCGGGGTCGGCGGCAAAATGCACGAGCGCCCGCGCCTTGAATCGAAAGAGAGGGGCCCGGGGATCACGGTTCTGCTTGTACTGCCGAACAGCATCACGCCAGGCTTGATGTGTGTTTGGGTTCTTCAGTTCGCAGGTCGCCACCGGAAGACCATTGACCGCAAAGACAAGATCAACCGTACTGTTGTCGGCCGGATGGCACGGCACCTGCCGGGTAACGATGAGCCGATTCTTGTTGTAAAGCTCAATGACGTCCGGGTTCAGTCCATGCGCCGGACGGAAGTATGCCAGCTTGAAAAGCTTGCCGTAGAATTTGAAGCCATGCCGAAGGACATGCAGCGTCCCCTTCAGGTCCAGCTCTTTACAGAGCGCGGCAACCAGCTTTGGCTCCAGCTCGGCTCCGTGGAGCTTACCCATCTGTTCCCACAGGCTCGGCTGGGTATCCCTAATGAACGCGACCACTT
>SLSR01000185.1 GCA_007130365.1 Lentisphaeria bacterium | reverse complement strand
CAGTCGCTGAAGATGGAAAGCCGGCAGAGCATGCGTACCGCCAAAGTTCGCGGCTCTCTGACCCATACCCGCAAGATCTCGCTCACTCCCCACTGGCCCTACTTCTCGGTCGAGGAGATTCGCATTGCCGATCATATCTTCCTGGAAACCGACGGACGCCAGTTCCAACTGCTCTACACGATCGCCGGCGCCGTCGCCATCCAATACCGGAACAGCGAGACCGTGGAACTGCCTCCAGGGCGAGTCTGCTGTCTTCCCGCCAAGCTTGGCTCCTTTAAGCTGACCGCCCCCGACACCGCCGAAGTCCTGCGGGCCGGCCCCCTCGCCAGCCTTTGACCCCCGTTTTGCCCCGCATATGAATTGGCCGGCTCCCGCCGCCGCCGCCGCCGCGCCGGCAGCAGGCACCTCGAGTCCGCCTCAAGCGGATCGATGCGCCGCAATCCCCCCAGGCTTGGGATTAATCCAGGGCATTGGGGTGCGGGCTTCCAGCCCGCCGATGATTCGGATTTAACGCAATCCCCCAGGCGCTGCCTGGGGCTGGGATGGTGCAGCCCCTCCGGGGCAAAGGCCACGCGGCTGCCGGAAGGCACAGGCCAACCCGGCAACCCGCCTGCCCGCTCAACCCCGCCCGGCCAGTCCCAGCCACAGGCCGAGAATGACAAACGTACCCGCATTGAACAAGCTGTGGCAGACCATGCAGGGCCAGAGACCGGCGCGCAGACGAATGCCCTGCAAGACCAGCCCCAAAAAGAAAAGTGCCGGCGCGTGCATCGGACTTCCATGCGCCAATGCGAAGACCAAGGATGAAACAAAAGCCGCGAACATTATGCCAACCCCCCGCAGAGCATCGAACAACACCACCCGAAACAAAATCTCCTCGGAAACCGGCGCCACCACCACCGCCGCCAGCACCACGCTGACCACCAGGGCGGGCGACGGCTCGGCATGCAGGATTTCCAGCAATTCCATCGGCGGCGTTTCATAGCCCAGCGAGTGCAAGACCGCTCCGGTCAGCAGGCTGACGGCCAGGGCTCCGCCATAGATCGCGCCGACCAAGGACAACTTGCGCGGCCAGTTCCGCCACATCCTGCGCCAGCCGGCCGCCGACAAGTCGAGAGCGGCCGCCCGCCGGCCAGCCGGCCGATGATTATGCAAACTCCACAAGGCGCCGCCCAGGGCGGCTGCATGCAGGGGGACCATGCCGAGCCAAAGCATGGCCAAACGACTTTTCGGCAAATAGTCGTACCAGTGCATGAACAGGAAGTTGGCAAAGACAAAACAGGCGACAGCCAGCAAAAGCGCCGGTCGCGCCCAGTGCCGGGGCTGGTCCTCATTTTCGTCGAAAAAAGTCGATCGCGAAGTTTTTTCCCAGTCGAATGTCATGCTATAGTATAAAAGTACACGGCGGAAACGCCATCGGCAATCAATCAAAGATTCGGAAGACCACTCTGCAAGCAACAGCGAAAGGCCAAAAGATGAAAAAGAAAACTCTGCGCGACATCAACCTGCAAGGCAAGCGCGTACTGATGCGCGTCGACTTCAACGTACCCCTGGAAGATGGCAAAATCACAGACGACACCCGCATCCGGGCGGCTCTGCCAAGTATCGAATACGTTCTTAAGCAGCAGCCGGCCGCCCTGCTCCTGGCCAGTCACCTGGGTCGCCCCAAGGGTCGGGGCTGCCAGCCCGAATTCAGCCTGCGCCCGGTAGCCGACCATCTGGCCGGAATCATCGGCCGCCAGGTGGCCTTTGCCGAAGACTGCCTGGAAGCCGGGCAAGCCCTGGCCGAACTGCCGGCCGGCGAAATCCTGATGCTGGAGAACACCCGCTTCCACGCCGAAGAGGAAGGCAAGGTCAAGCGCGACGAGCAAACCGGCGACGAGGAATACAAGAAAGCCAAGGAAGCCATGCGCGACAAACAACTGGCGATGGCCCGCAAGCTGGCCTCCTACTGCGATGTCTATGTCAACGACGCTTTCGGCACCGCCCATCGGGCGCATGCCTCGACCGCCATGATCTGCCAGTTCGTCGAAACCTGCGTGGCCGGACTGCTGATGGAAAAGGAAATCGAGTTTCTCGGACGGGCGGTCGAGAACCCCAGCCATCCGTTCGTCGCGGTCATCGGCGGCGCCAAAGTCTCCGGCAAGCTGGAAGTGCTGCGCAATCTGATGGGCAAGGTCGACACCTTCCTGATCGGCGGCGGCATGGCCTTCACCTTCCTCAAGGCGCAGGGCATTGAAATCGGCAACTCCCTGGTCGAGAATGAACTGCTGGAGACCGCCGCGGAAACCATGCGGGAAGCCGACCAGGCCGGCGCCAAGTTCATGCTGCCGCTCGACCATATCATCGCCGACAAGTTCGCCGCCGCCGCCGAGCGCAAGACCACCGACGGCCAGGCGGTCGAGTCCGGCTGGCTCGGCCTCGACATCGGCCCGCAGACCATGGCGGCCTACGCAGCCGAAATCAAGCAGGCCAAAACCGTGGTCTGGAACGGCCCGATGGGCTGCTTCGAGATGGCGCCGTTCGCCGAGGGCACGATGAAGATCTGCCAGGCGGTCGCGGACAGTGACTCGGTCAGCATCATCGGCGGCGGCGACTCGGTCAGCGCGGTCAACCAAAGCGGCCTGGCCGAACGCATGAGCCATATCTCGACCGGCGGCGGCGCCTCCCTCGAATTCCTCGAAGGCAAGCCGCTGCCCGGCGTGGTCGCGCTCGACGACAAATAATCGACACCCCATATTAAACCCTCCGCATAAGATGAAAGGAAACCGCTCAACATGATTAGAAAACCGATTATTGCCGGCAACTGGAAGATGAACAAGACGGCGGCCGAGGCCACCGCCATGATCAAACAACTGCAAGAGCAGACCAAGGCCGCCGACGCGGTCGAAATCGTGGTCTGCCCGCCGTTCACCGCCCTCTGGGCGGCGGCGGCCGCTGCCGCCGGCTCCCCGATCAGGGTCGGGGCGCAAAACCTGCACTGGGCCGAAAACGGCGCCTTTACCGGGGAAGTCTCGGTCGCCATGCTGACCGAAATCCCGGTTGAATACGCGATCGTCGGGCACAGCGAACGCCGCCAGTACTTCGGCGAAACCGACGCCACGGTCAACGCCCGACTGAAAGCCGCCCTTGAAGCCGGCCTGCTGCCCATTGTCTGCGTCGGCGAAAGCCAGGCGGAGCGCGAGTCCGACCGCACCGAACAGGTGGTGGCCGACCAAATCGACGGGGCACTGGCCGGGCTGAGCGAATCCGACATGGCAAAGGTGGCAGTCGCCTATGAACCGGTATGGGCGATCGGAACCGGCTTGACCGCCAGTCCGCAACAGGCCCAGGATGTCCACGCCTTCATTCGCGACCGGCTGCGGCGCAACTTCTCGGAAGCCACCGCCCAGGCCACCCGCATTCTCTATGGCGGCAGCGTCAAGCCCGGCAACGCCGGCCAACTGATGGGACAGCCCGACATCGACGGCGCCCTGGTCGGCGGCGCCAGCCTGCAGGCCGAAGATTTCGCGGGCATCGTCAACGCCTGCTGAAAAAATACCGCAACGCCCGCGCAGACCTTAGCCAGGCCGTTGGCCCGGGAAGGCTCTCGCGGGCAAACATTTCCAGTTCTGCCAATGATCCATTGTGGTGCATTGTTTATTGTTTAATATGAACATATAATGACTCATGGCCGAATTCGCATGAATTAATCAGGCCAGACTGGAACCCGGCGACAAACACTATGTCTAAAACAGCGGAAAACCTAAGCGACGCCGAAATCATCGAGCGCTTCAAGGATGGCGCAAGCCATCTGTTCGACGTTCTGGTCGAACGCTATTCCGGCAAGGCCTATCAGATCGCCTACGGCATCCTTGGCAGCAAAGAGGATGCCGAGGAGGTGGCGCAAGACGGCTTCGTTCGCATCTATCGGGCCTTGCACAAGTTTCGCGGCGACTCCGAGTTCACCACTTGGATGTATCGCATAATCGTCAACTTGGCCCGCAACAAATATCGGTGGAACAAGTCGAGAGGCGCCCGCCAGAACATCAGCATGCAGGCGACTCCGACCGGCGACGATTCGGCCCCCAACCTGGAGATGAAGCTGCCCGACGAACAACCGCCGCCCGACGAAAAAGCCGAGCTGGCGGAGTTCGAAGAGGCGGTATACCGGGAAATGGAACAACTTCCCGACCTATACAAGGAAGCCCTGATCCTGCGCAATGTCGAAGAAATGAGCTACGAGGAGATAGCCCGCGTTCTGGACTGCAAGCTGGGCACCATCAAATCGCGCATTGCCAGGGCGCGGGAAGAACTTCGAAAAAGGCTTGGACTATGAATCGAGAACCGCCCCCCAACTTTGCCGGCAAAGCCTGCCCGACCGCCGAACAGATAAGCCACTGGCACGATGGCGAAGGCGAACAGAATCTGCACGAGCATCTCGCGCAATGCCCCAAATGCCGGGCTCTGGCCGACCACTATGCCCGCATCGACCGTGCGATCTGCGCCCGCCTGTCCGCCCACGATCAGGAACTGGCCGACCGCATCGTCCGCGGCTGTCGGTGCCGACCCCGGACGCAGGATCTGTTCTTCAACCTGCTGCGGGCCGCCGCGGTTCTGATGATCATTCTCGGACTGGCCGGCATGTTCCTGCAAAGGGAACCATCGGCGCCCCCCACCCTGACGACGGAATCCCCCGCCACCCTGCACCAGGGCGGTCTCGACGGGCTGGAGGGCGACTACCTGGTGCTGATCAAAATCGGCGACCAGCTCCGGCCGCTGCACGGACCGCGACTGGCCGAACCGCGCCCGCGCACCGTCTATCCGGTCGAAGCCCGCGAACGCCTGGTCGGAATCGAGCAGGCGCGGCGGCAGGCCATGCCGTCGCCGGTGGTTCTGCCGCGCGACGTGCGACATGTCTGGGTGGTTGGCGACCTGGCCGAAAGTCGGCAGAAGCTCTTGAATCTGCTGCCCGAAGGCACCCGCTGCTCGATGCCCCGCGCGACCGAAGGGCAAGCCATGGAGTTCACCTTCTGGCTCGGGGAAGAGCAGGTGCAGACCCTGGTCGACCGCATGGCCGACGAGCTGGGCTGGGCCTTGGTTTCGTCCGAACTTCCGCAACCCGGCCAGGGCACCCGGCTGATCTCGCGAGGCGGCGAAATCCAATACACCTGCAACCTTATCGTGCGCTGAGGCATGGCCAAACGCCTCAAGTACCTGCGCAGGCAAGCCCGAATCCTGCCCCTGCGCGGAGTCACCCCGGCTTCCCGGATCATCCGCCACATCGTCGTCATACCGGCGCGCGGCGAATCCGGCAGCCTGCCCGACTGCCTGCGCAGCCTAGCCGCCAATCCCGCCGGCGAATGTCGGCAAACCTGGTGCCTGGTCATCGTCAACAACCCGCCGCCCGGTCAAGCCGGAGCCGAATACCTGGACGACAACCTGGCCACCCTGCGATGGCTTGACGGGAACCATGAAAACTGGCCTTTTCATCTCGCCTTTGCCGACGCCGCCTCGCCCGGTCGGGAACTGCCGGCCGGCTACGGAGTCGGCCTGGCCCGCAAACTCGGAGCCGACACCGCGCTTGCCGCCCTCCTCGAAACCGAGGCGCCGCAAACCGCGGCCGCCGACCAAAGGCTGCTTTTCCATCTGGACGCCGACACCCGGGTCGAGGCCAACTATTTCGCCGCAGTCCGGCAAGCCATAGGCGAGCAGCAGGCCGGCGCCGGCGTGATCGCCTTCCGGCACGCGCCACATCCCGAACCGGCCGTCCAGCGCGCCATCGCACTGTACGAACTGTGGATGCGCTGCTATGTCCTGGGGCTGCGCCGGGCGGGCTCGCCATACGCCTTTCACACCGTCGGTTCGACCATGGTCTCGACCCTCGACGCCTACATCCGCGCCGGCGGCATGCCCGCCCGCCGCTCGGCCGGCGAGGATTTCTACTTTCTCCAGCAACTGGCCAAGTCCGACAAGCTGATTGAAATTGAAACCACCACAGTCCATCCTTCACCCCGCCCCTCGAACCGGGTGCCCTTCGGCACCGGCCCGCATATCGCGACCGCCCTCGGACTCGACCGCGAACAACCCCTGTTCGAGCCACCGGCCGCCTTTTCCCTTCTTGCCACCCTGCTTTCGACCATTGCCGAAGAGCCTTTGGCCGAAGCGTCGGAAATTCTCGAAAGACTGACCGAGAAAAAGGCGGGAACCGCCCGCCGATTCCTTGAAGCCCGGGAATTCGACAAAGCCTGGGCCGGTTTCCGTCAGCGCTGCCCCGGGCATCGGGAAAACATGCTGCGCGCCTTTCATCAATGGTTCGACGGCCTGGCAACCCGGCGCCTGATCAATCAGGCCACCCCGCGGCGTCTAAGGTTTGCCGAAGCCTGGCCGCGGTGGTCGGCATGGCTGCGCCTGCCGGATTTTGCCAATCCCGCAGATGCCCTGGCCTGCCTGCGCAGGCAATGCGTCGCCTCCCGATCTTGACAAAGTACTGATCAACGGCAATATTTGTCTTTTGCAAAGACATCGCAGATTTCGCGCATTCACCCTCAGTTCCCCGAATTTGCCGCAAACAAACGAGAAGAGTTATCCGATGGAAAAGCCGAACATTCTGTTTCTTCTGATCGACGACCTGGGCTGGGCCGACCTGACCTGCTACGGCAGCTCGTTCTACGAAACCCCCAACCTCGACCGACTGGCCGAACAGGGCATGCGCTTCACCGACGCCTACGCCGCCTGCCCAGTCTGCTCCCCCACCCGCGCCAGCCTGCTGACCGGCCGCTACCCGGCCCGAGTCAGCATCACCCAGTGGATTGGCGGTCATTCACACGCCAAATTGTGCGATGTGCCATATCTCCACTTTCTGCCGCATACCGAACGCACCATCGCCACCGCCCTCCGCGACGACGGCGGCTACCAGACCTGGCATGTCGGCAAATGGCACCTCGGCGAGAGACCTTTCTGGCCCGATAAGCATGGCTTTGAAGTCAATATCGGCGGCTGCGGCTGGGGTAGGCCCAAACATGGATATTTCAGCCCCTGGCAGTGCCCGAGCATGGAGGACGGGTCGGAGGGTCAGCACCTTACCGACGGCCTGACCGAGGCGGCCATCAAGCTGATCCGCGACCGCGACCGCAAGCGCCCCTTCTTTCTCAACCTTTCGCACTATGCCGTGCATACGCCGATCCAGGCGCCCGCCGAACTGGTGGAGAAATACCGAATCAAGGTCGAACGACTCGGCTTGCGCGACCAGGATTCCCTGGAGCCCGGAGAGTTCCATCCATGCTTCCACAAGCAAGACCAGCGAATCATGCGTCGGCGCTTCCAGAGCCACGCCGAATACGCGGCCATGGTCGAGAACCTGGACACGGCCATCGGCCGCCTGCTCGACGAGCTGGAGCAACAGGGTCTCGCCGACAACACTCTGGTGGTTTTCACCAGCGACAACGGCGGCCTCTCGACCAGCGAAGGCTCGCCGACCTGCAACGCCCCGCTTGCCGAAGGCAAAGGCTGGATGTACGAGGGCGGCAACCGGGTATGCCAGATCGTTCGCTGGCCCGGCGTGGTCGCCCCCGGCAGTCTGTGCCGCGAACCCTGCACCAGCCCCGACTGGTACCCCACCCTGCTGGCGGCGGCCGGACTGCCCGAACACCCGGCCCAGCACGCCGACGGCAAAAACCTGCTCGGACTTCTGCGCGGACAGCGATTCGAGAGAGGCCCGATCTTCTGGCATTATCCGCACTACTCCAACCAGGGCGGCAGCCCGGCCTGCTCGGTGCGCGAGGGCGACTGGAAGCTGATCGAGTTTTTCGAGGACAACCGCCGCGAACTCTACAACCTGCGACGGGATCTGGGGGAAAACCACGACCTGAGCGCGGAGCAGCCGGAGCGCGTCGAGCGGATGGCCGGACAACTGGCCGAGTGGCGTCGCGAAGTCCAGGCCATCGTCCCGAGGGTCAACGTCAACTACACCCCGCCCTCGCTCGGCGGCGAAACCGACCCCGCCGAAGTTTGACGATGCCGGCATCTGCCACTGCCAGACAAATGCAGAAGGCTGGCTCCCACGCCCGAGTCTTTTTTATCTCATTCCACCTTTCACCGACGCATTGCGACTGACGAGCTGCGAACTTTGCAATCGGTGGCTTCCGCGATTATATTCAAATGACGCGAACTAAATCGTTATGAAAAAGGCTTCCCCGCATGTCAGGTCACAACAAATGGTCATCGATTAAACACAAGAAAGGCGCGGCCGACGCCAAGCGCGGCAAAGTCTTCTCCCGCCTGGGCAAGGAAATCACCCTCGCCGCCAAATTCGGCGGCGGCGATCCCGAACTGAACCCCCGCCTGCGCGGCGCCGTCGACGCCGCCAAAAACGCCAATATGCCCAACGACAACATCGAGCGGGCAATCAAAAAGGGCACCGGCGACCTGGAGGGCGGCGCCCTCGAAGAGCTGGTCTACGAAGGCTACGGCCCGGGCGGCGTGGCGATTATGATCTCCGCCCTTTCCGACAACCGCAACCGGACGGCCTCCAACCTGCGCGCCTGCTTCGCCAAAAACAACAGCAACCTGGCCGCCAACGGAGCCGTGGCCTGGATGTTCAACCGCAAATCACGCTTCGTGGTCGAAGGCGAAAAGGCCGACGAGGAGCTGCTGCTCAAAGTCCTGATCGAAGCCGGAGCCGATGCCGAACAACTCGAGGCCGAGGACGGGCAGGCCGAAATCATCGCCCCGCCCGAAGCCTTTGAATCGGTCTTCAACGCCTTGCGCGAGGCCGACGTGCCGGTCGCCGAATCAAGCCTTACCTTCATCCCGGAAAACAGCAGTCGGCTCGACGACATCGGCGAGGTGCGTCAGGCACTGCGTCTGATCGAGGCTCTCGAGGAGGACGACGACGTGCAGGCGGTCTACAGCAACCTCGACTTCTCCGACGACATCATGAAACAACTGTCGGAAGACTGATGAAAATCGTATCGGTCAAACAAATGCGCGAACTCGACCGGCAGGCGATCGACTCCGGAATTTCCGGCGAACACCTGATGGAGCTGGCCGGGCGCGGCGCCAGTCATGAAATTGCCTCCTGGCTGCACGATCTGGGGCGAACCGGCAGACGCCGCGTCAGCCTGCTCGCCGGCAAGGGAAACAATGGCGGCGACGCCTATGTGGCGGCACGCTATCTGGCGGCTGAAACCAACCTGCAAACCACCGTCTACTCCGTCTGCTCGCCGGAAGAACTGGATGGCGACGCCAGGATCAACGCCGAACGGCTGCCCGCCGGAATCCCTCTTATCGTATGCCCCGAGAAACTGCCGGAAAGCAGCCTGGCCGACGATACTCTGGTGGTCGACGGCCTGCTCGGCACCGGCCTTGGCGGCGACCTGCGCGAGCCCTACAAGACGATCATCGGACAGGTCAACCGCTCGCGATGTCCAGTGGCCGCCCTCGACATTCCATCCGGACTCGACGGCGACAGCGGACGGCCGACCGGCGAGCTGGCGGTCGAGGCCGATCTCACAATTGCCATGGGGCTGCCGAAAAGCGGCCTGTTCAGTCCGGTCGGCAGGATTTTCTGCGGAGTCTTGCGAACCGTCGACATCGGACTTCCCGAAGCTCTCGCCGCCAGCGCCGCGGCGACTGGCGAAGCGGACTTCGCAAGCGACATTGCGGCATTGCTGGGGCGCCGGCCGCCCGATTCGCACAAGAACACCTTCGGCCGCGTTTTAGTGGTCGCCGGCTCCGGCCGGTACATCGGCGCCCCCGCCCTGACCGCGCGCGCCGCCCTGCGCGGCGGCGCCGGCCTGGTCACTGCCGCGATTCCCCGCGGCCTCTGGGTGAAAACCCCGGCTCCCGCCCTGCCGGCCGCGCTGATCGTACACCCGGTAGCCGGTGGCGAGGAAGCCTGCCGGTTCAACCGAAGCTCGATCCCCGAGCTGGCTGAACTGGCCGACCGCGCCGAGGCAGTGGCCTTCGGCCCGGGAGTCGGAGTCGAGCCGGGCACCGGCGATGTTCTGCAAGCCCTTCTCGAACATAGCCGAGTCGCGGTGATCGACGCCGACGGACTGAACCTGATCGCGGCCGCTCCTGAACATTTCGCAACGGCTCTCGACGGTCATCTGCTGACTCCGCACCCCGGCGAAATGGCCCGCCTGCTCAAGGCTTTCAACCTGACCGCGCAAGGCGGCGATGACCGCAAGCAGCAGGCGCTCGTCCTGGCTCGCGCCACCGGCGCCACAGTCGTGCTCAAGGGAATGAACACGATCACCGCCCGCCCCGACGGTCGCCACTGGCTGAACAGCAGCGGCAATTCGGCTCTGGCCAGCGCCGGCACCGGCGATGTTCTGACCGGTCTGATCGCCAGCCTGCTGGCGCAGGGGCACAAACCGGCCGAGGCCGCCAGAATCGCCGTCTTCATCCACGGCCTGGCCGCAGAGACCGCCGGACGCAGCCAACGCGGCCTGATCGCCGACGACCTGCCGGAAGCCATCGACGAGGCGCTGCGCCGAATCAGCCCATTCGCCTGACCCGGCCTGACCCGGCCTGGCGGAGCGCCATGGAAATAAAGCGAACCAAGGGAAAGGGAACCTGAAGCATGCCATCGATTATGTTCTCGCTGCAATTTCTTCTGAATGCCGGCGGTCTGGTCATGTTTTTGATTATCGTCTGCGCCGCCATCGCCCTGCTGGTGATTCTCGAGCGCCTGTTCAGCTTTCGGCGAGCCCAGATCGACGTCCATGATTTCCTGCGCGGTCTGTTCAATGTGCTGCAACGCAACAATGCTCGAGAAGCGATCACGATTTGCGAAGAGGCCTCCGGCCCGGCCGCCCATGTCATCCGCGCCGCCATTCTGCGCTGCGAACAGGGCGAAGGCGCGATTCGCCAGGCCGTCGAAGAAGCCTCGCTGGCCGAAGCGCCCCGCCTGGAAAAGAACATGAGACTGCTGGCCACCCTGGCTCATGTCGCGCCCATGCTCGGGCTTCTGGGCACCATGGTCGGCATGATCGGCCTTTTCCAGGAAATGGAGACGGGCGGCTCTCTGGTTGATACCGCGCTGCTGGCCAAACATATCTGGCGGGCCTTGCTGACCACTGCCGCCGGCATAACCGTGGCCATTCCGATCTATGCCTTCTACAACTTCCTGGTCGCCAGAATCGACGGACTGCTGCTCGACATGGATCGGGCGGGCAGTGAAGCAATCCGTTTCCTGAGCAGCCACCGCGTCACCCTGAACAATGGCACCTCCGAGACCAGGCAGGCGAGGGATGGCGAAAATCAGCCCGCGACTCCGGCATAGACCGGGCAGCAACCGGAAGACCGCAAAGAATGCGTACCCGATCCCATCTTAAAATCTTTTCCGGCAAGCTGGACTTTGTGGCGCTGGTCGATCTGCTGTTCCTGCTTCTCATCTTTTTCCTGGTCGGCACTTCGCTGGTTTTCCAGCCGGGCATCCCCGTCGACCTGCCGCCGGCCCACGGTCTCCCGGCCAGCCCGGCCGAGAAAATCATCGTGACCATCGCCCGCGACGGAAGCGTCTTTCTCAATGACCGGCCGGTGCCGGAATATCAACTGCAATCCCGCCTCCGGGAAACGGTGGAAGGCCGAACCGCCTTCACTGCCGAACGCCTGAATCTGCAAACCGGCGACCGGGCGGAAAGTCGGCCGCCGCGAATCGTAATCCGTGCCGATCGCAATGTCAACCATGAAAAGATTGTCGAGGTCATGTCTCTGGCGCGTTCGCTCGGCCTGGGAGTCTACCTGATCACCGATCCGGAAAGACGACCGGCCTCGCGCACGGCTCGCCCCGGCGGCTCGCAACCATGAAAAAGCGCAAAAGACCCGCCCAAATCGGCCCGCCAGGCTCCACGTCATGGCCGTCGGCGGTGCTTGTCGCCTTGCCGATCGTGGCCATAGCGCTGTTCGGACTTCGCATTCGTCCGGTGAACTGGCAGGTGCAGCCGCCGTCGCAAATGCCGGAATCGATCATGATTGCCGCCGACGATGAAGCTTCCCCGCTGACCGAGCGGATCCTTGCCTGGAGCCGGATTGGCGATCCGACCGTAGCCACCCAGCCCAACCCGGAGCTTGGCCTGAGCATCCTGCACCAATATCCGCCCCCATCCTTTTTCGTCGAGCCTCCATCCCTGGAGATCGCACTGCCGACCGAAGACATAGAGGTCGCCACCCCGGCTCCGCCGCGGCTCAGGGATTTGGCGCAGGTTCGGGAATGGCGGGAATGGCTTCCGCCCCTGCCCGCCGCCCAGCCCTTCCCCCAGCCTGCCCTGCCGCGCCATCTGATCTGGCGCTGGCCCGACGGACGCGCGGTCGAGAACCCGCCGCGGATCGACCTCGAGGAAGTCCGCGAGAAGGCCGGGGGCAACCCGCCGCGACAGCCGACCGTGCTCGAAATCGCCGCCTCCTCCGAGCTGCCCCGCTTTTTTGTCCGGCAATCCTGCGGCAATCCGGATCTCGACCAGTTGGCTCTGCGCAAATTACAGGAATATTTCTACGGCAGGCTTCCGGCCGCCCCCGACAGCCCGCCGGAAGCCAGCGCCGAACTGCGCCTGCCGCCCCTCGACTCCTGGCTGCGCCTTGAAATCGAATGGCGGCTGGCGCTGCCAGAGGCGAACTGACAGTTTCATCATCTTCAACCTTCTTCAGCCGCAAAGACGACAAAATGCCAGAACACCGCACCGAAAGAGACGCCCTTGGCGAACTCCGCATTCCCGCCGACTGCCTGCACGGAATCCATACCGCCCGCGCGCTGCACAACTTTCCCCTGACCGGCCGCCCACCCCATCCCATGCTGATCCGGGCCTTTGGCGCGGTCAAGCTGGCCTGCGCCCAGGCCAACCGTCAACTCGGATATCTGGACGGCCAGACCTACCCGGCAATCACCCGGGCCTGCGAGGAAATGATCGGCGGCCAGCTCGAATCCCACATCATGGTCGACGCCATGCAGGGCGGCGCCGGCACCTCGACCAACCTGAATGTCAACGAAGTGCTCGCCAATCGCGCTCTGCAAATCCTCGGCCGCCAGCCCGGCGACTATCATGTCGTCGACCCGCTCCAGCATCTGAATCTGCACCAGTCGACCAACGACACCTACCCGACCGCCCTGAAGATCGCCGCCATCCGCCTGCTCCGCGAGTTCGAGGAAAGACTCACCGCCCTGCAGGAGGCGTTTCAGGGCAAGGAGCGGGAGTTTGCCGATGTCGTCAAGATCGGCCGTACCGAGCTGCGCGACGCCGTGCCGACCACCATGGGCAGAAGCATGGGCGCCTATGCCGAAGCCTTCGCCCGCGACCGCTGGCGCATCTACAAGAGCGAAGAGCGCTTGCGCACCGTCAACCTCGGCGGCACCGCCATCGGCAGCGGTCTTGGCGCACCCCGCGAATACATCTTCAAGGCCACCGACAACCTGCGCAAGGCAACCGGCATCGGCCTGGCGCGGGCGGAAAACCTGATCGACGCCACCCAGAACCACGATCTGTTCGCCGAAGTCGCCGGCATTCTTGCCGCCGCCGCCGTCAACCTGAAAAAATGCGCCAACGACCTGCGCTGGCTGGCCTCCGGCCCGCAGGCCGGGCTCGGCGAACTGCGCCTGCCGCCGGTTCAGGCCGGATCCTCGATCATGCCGCACAAGTTCAACCCGGTGATCGCCGAAGCCGCCGTCCAGGCCGCCACCGCCACCATTGCCGACTGTCAACTGGTCACGCAAACCTGCGCCATGGGCGAACTGGAACTGAACGCCTTCCTGCCCCTGCTCGCCGACCGCCTGCTGCACGCCCTCGAACTGTCAAGCCGAACCGCCGACATCTTCGCCAGACTCTGCGTTGCCGGACTGCAAGTCCACCGCCAGGCCTGCGCCCGGCAGATCGCGGCCAGCAGCGCCGTGGCAACCGCCCTGATCTCCCGGCTCGGCTATCGCGTCGCCGCCGAAATCGCGGGCGAAGCCGAAGACTCCGGCCGGACTATCCGCGAACTGGTGGTCGAGAGGAAACTTCTGGCCGCCGCCGAATTCGACGACCTGATCGCCCCCGAAGCCGTCTCCCGCCTCGGCTTCACCCGTCCTGGCCTCTCACCCGATTAATTCATGCGAATTCGGCCACAAGTCATTTATATAGGCTCTTTCTCAAAACGAATGGGTTGTCAATAGTTTTTCTTAGATTTTGTGGGTAACAGCTTGGTTTCAGGTTTCAGGTGTCAGGAGAGAATAATGGCAGAAAGCACCTATCCTGAATAATTCACGAAGCCAGTGTGGTGCAGATGTGCGGCGGAAGGCATGT